>NZ_JBIWAE010000023.1:0-137124 GCF_044759865.1 Streptomyces sp. NPDC099050
GGGTTGTGGACCCGGTCGAGCAGGTCCTCCCAGACGGTCCAGTTGACGTCACGGAACGGCAGGTCGAGCTTGCGCACGACGTACGCGTCCAGGCCTTCGGTGTGCAGCACCTTGGGGATGTCGTAGATCGACTTCGCGTCGATCGCCGCGACCACGGCCTCCTCGTCGACGTCACACATCAGCGAGATCTTGCGCTTGATCGAGGTCGGGACCTCACGGTCGGCGCGCAGCACGATCGCGTCGGGCTGGATGCCGATGTTGCGCAGCGCCGCCACCGAGTGCTGGGTCGGCTTGGTCTTCAGCTCCCCGGAGGGGCCGATGTAGGGCAGCAGCGAGATGTGCACGACGAAGACGTTGTCGCGGCCCACCTCGTGACGGACCTGGCGGACGGTCTCCAGGAACGGCAGCGACTCGATGTCACCGACCGTCCCACCGACCTCCGTGATCACGACATCCACGTCGTCGGTCGCCATCCGGCGGATGCGGTGCTTGATCTCGTTGGTGATGTGCGGAATGACCTGCACGGTGTCACCGAGGTACTCGCCGCGCCGCTCCTTCGCGATGACCTGCGAATACACCTGGCCGGTCGTCACGTTCGCCGAGCCGTCGAGGTCGACGTCGAGGAAACGCTCGTAGTGACCGATGTCCAGGTCGGTCTCGGCGCCGTCGTTGGTGACGAACACCTCACCGTGCTGGAACGGGTTCATCGTGCCCGGGTCGACGTTCAGATACGGGTCGAGCTTCTGCATCGTGACCCGAAGACCGCGCGCCTTCAGCAGCGCACCCAGGCTGGAGGCCGTCAGGCCCTTGCCGAGGGAGGAAGCGACACCCCCGGTGACGAAGATGTGCTTGGTCGTCATGGCTGTGCTGTTTCGAAAAACAGCGGACGGCTTCGCCAAGAGGGGCTCCGGTGGTCGCGAGGGTGGAAGGAGGAAGGGCGGGACGGGTCACGGGACGGCGCTCAGCCCGTGGCGGCGGGCACCGGTGGTGCGGGCTGGGTGTGCGGGTCGGCCCCGGCATCGCCGTCGCCGTCGCCATCGCCATCGCCGTCGGTGTCGCGGGAGAAGGCCCCGCGGGCCACGGCCCGCTCCAGCCACCAGCCGGCGATCTGCGAGGTGACGATGGCGGTGAGCACCAGGGTCGTGAAGAGCGAGGCGTTGACGATCCCGGCATCGAAGGACACCGTGGCGAGCACGATGCCCGGCCCGCCGCGCGCGTTCAGCGCGACGGCGAGGTCGAGGGACTCGGGCTTCGGCCGCTTGGCCAGCCGGGCCCCGGCGTAGACGCTGGCCGCCTTCGCCGCGCAGGCCACCAGGATGAACCCCACGGTGAACCCGGGGTCCAGGGAATGGACGAGGTCGAGTTTGAAGCCGACGAGTCCGAAGTACAGCGGGATGAAGAACCCCGCCGCGAACCCCCGGAGGTTGCCGAGGGACGTGCTGCGCGGGTCCTTCCCGGTCATGCCGGACAGCAGGCCCACGACGAACGCGCCGAACATGGGCGCGACACCGAGGAAGACGCAGCTCGCGGAGACCGCGAGGATGACGGCCATCCGCAGGGCGACCGGGGCCCCCGGCCGGTCCGCCGCACCCGCATCCGCACCGGCACCGGCACCCGCGCCCGGACGGCGCCGCAGCGCCACGGCCGCCAGCACCATCAGGGCGAAGAAGGCCACCGAGGCCACGGAGTGGTAGGCCGCCGCGCCGTTGGCCGAGGTGATGCCGAAGGTGTGGGCGAGGCCGAAGCCGCCCTCATCCCCGCCCGCGACCATGCCCAGCGCCACGGACAGGATCACGTTGAGGACGATGTCCTCCAGGACGGCGACCGACAGCACGATCCGCGCGAAGCGGGTCCGGATGATCCCCAGGTCGAGCATGATCCGTGAGATCACCGGGATGCTGGTGACGGCGATGGCGCAGGCGATGACCAGGGTCAGGGCCGGCACGCTCCCGGCCGGGCCCAGCACGTCACCGGTGTCGATCACCTTGACCGTGAGCAGGCCGAGCACGAAGGGCACGGCCATACCCGCCAGCGCGATCACGGCGACGGACCGGCCGTCCTTGCGGGAGAAGACGGTGCGCATCTCCATGCCCGCCGTGAACATCAGCAGCAGCATGCCGAGTTGGGAGACCAGTGCCAGCCCGGAGGCCGACGGGCCCTGGGCGGGGAACAGCCAGTGCTGTGCCTCCGGGAGGAGCTGGCCCAGCACGGTGGGCCCCAGCAGCAGGCCACCGAGGATCTCGCCGATCACCGGGGGCTGCCGGAACCTGGCGAAGAGCCGACCGGTGAGGTGTGCGGCGGCCAGGAGCAGAGCGAGCGCCGCCAGGATGCGGAAGAGATCAATCTGAGACACGGGCGTCCAGACTGAAGCGGGACGCCACGGCCGAGGAGGAGCCCGTGTACTTGCCGTCGTAACCGACGGGATCGCCCTGCATGGACCAGAAGGCGAGCTTGCCGATCAGCATGCCGGGGTACACCCGCACCGGGTGGGCGACCTTCATCTCCAGCGTCCAGGGGAAGACCGCTCCGCTGTGTCCGAGCGGGGCGGAGAACTGGATCCAGATGCCGAGGGTCGAGGCGGACCGGGAGGCGTAGAGGGTGGCGGCGTAGTGGGGGCTGCCCATCGCCTCCATGGTGCCGCCGAGGTAGAAGCGGCCCGGTTCGAGGACCATGCCCTCGGGGCCCATCTTCAGGTGCTCGGCCTTGGGCGGCTCGAAGCAGTCGATGATGTCCTGCTCGTACCAGAGGATGTCGTCGGCGAGCCGGAAGCCGTAGCTGTTGGGCTCGATGCGCTCCGCGTCGAAGTCGTCGATGTGGATGCGTCCGGCCCGTACTTCGGACAGGATCTCGGGTCCGCTCAGAATCACAGCCAGCTCCCCAGCAGCTCGTTGACGGCGGACCGGTACGCGTCCAGGCCCGCTCCGTTGTCGATCACGGCATCGGGTTCGATCAGGTCGATCTCCCGGGTCGAGCGGTCCGCGCGCGAGGGGTCGCCGCGGCCGGCGAGGCGGACCTGGCGCAGCTCCTCGTCGCAGGTGATGCGCAGCACCTTGAATCCGTGTCCGCGCAGCGCCGGGGCGTCGATGTGCGGGTCGCGCAGGTCGTCGTTGACGACGAGGTCCGCGTCGACCGAGGAGAGCCGGGCGACGAAGTCGGCGGCGAGGGAGTCGGGCCGGATCCGGCGCATCGCGTCGGCGAGGGCCTCCATCAGGATCTGGTCCTGGGCTCCGGCGTGCAGGGAGCCGCCCGCGGTGCGGTACACGTGCTCCTGGAGGTCGTAGAGCGGCTTGGCGAGCTTGACCCGGGCGTGCGTCAGGCCCTTGTCCCGGGCGAACTCCTCGATGAGGGTCGCGCAGGTGGACTTGCCCGCGCCGGCCAGGCCGACGACGGATATCCGCAGGGGGCGGCGGCTTTCGGTCGTCATCAGCTGTTCTCCTTCGCGGGGCCGCGGCCGAGGACGGCGTCCGGGTCGATGTCGAGGGTTCCGCGCAGCCGCACCATGTCCACGGAGTCCAGTACGGTGCGCAGTTCGGCGAGCGAGCGGTAGAACTCCGTGTAGTCGGGCACCAGGTAGGACTGCCAGGTGAAGAAGGTCGTGTCGACCTGGCGGTCCACGATCTTGTTCAGGTGGGCCCAGCGTTCGTTGCCGTCGGTCAGGTGCCGGACGGTCAGCGGCTCTCCGGGCTTGACCTCGGGCAGCAGCAGCGCGGCCAGCCGCTTGGGCTCGGCCGTGAACTCGGCGCCGAGCCAGGACTCGAAGACGTCGGGGTCCATGAGGATCTTGTGGCCCGGCTCGTAGGTGTCGACCTGGTCGTCCACGCCCTCGCGGACGAGCTGCTCCAGGCGTGCGTCGGCCCGGATGGTGCCGACGCCCACGTACGGGTAGTCGCGCCACGGGTGGACGAGGATCTCTCCGTCCTCGATGGTGCAGAACAGCTTGTCGCCGGTGAAGTACTGCCAGCCGGGCCGGCGCAGCGCCGAGAGCAGCGTGGTGGTCTTGCCCGCGCCCTTGGGGCCGGCGATGATCACGGCTTCGCCGTCCCGGTGCAGGCCCGAGGCGTGCAGGACGACGGTGCCCAGGTTCTCTTCGTGCCGGATCACGAGATCGCGTACGAAGTCGAGGATCTGGACCGTGGACCTCTCGGTGAGGCGGACCGCGAAGGTGTTGTCCTTGGCGGTGTCCGCGGGGGCGTCGAGCAGCGTCGCGCGGTTGATGTACTGGCGGCGGCCGCCGCCGTCCACGATGTGCGCGTCGAAGTTGAACTCGGCGGCGTTGCTGCGGCGGACGACGGACAGGGGCAGCGCCCAGACCTCGGGGGCGACGTCGGTGTCCGGGTCGTAGGCCCGCACGTCGATCCGGAAGGTCGTCGGGGCGGCGGGCTCCGCGGAGATCAGGTGCCGGAAGAAGCGGCGTACGGGCTCGAAGAGGGCCTCGGCGTCCCCGGCCACGTCGAAGCGCACCGTGGTGTGCAGGAAGTTCAGGTACAGGCTCATGTCAGGTCTTTCTCGGTTGTGCGGCTATGCGGCGCAGGCCGACAGGGAGCGCAGCAGCGCGTCCGCGTGGGCCTGGAAGGACTGGGCCCATATGGGTTCGAGGAGGGGGGCGAGTCCGTCGATGCCCAGCTCGAAGCCGATGGAGAGGCGGACCCGGGTGCCGGTGGGCGCGGCGGTGACCGTCCATTCGCCCGACAGCTCTTCGAGGTCGCCCTCGGTCTGCTCGAATCGCAGCCGCAGGCCCGGTCCGGCCGCCTCGCGCTGGACCCAGGTCACCTCGCTGCCGTTGAGCAGCACCTTCCACTCGTTGAGGCGGAAGGTCTTCTCCTGGGCCGACTGGGGGGTCACGGCGACCACGTGCCCGGCCCGCGACGCGATCCCCCCGCTGTCCTTGACGAGGTCCCACACGTCGTCGGGCGTCCGTCCGTCGATCAGCGTTTCCGCCTGTATCTCAGGCATGTTCACCTCACCTCTCTGTTTCAGGCGGCCTTCATGAAGGGGGCCAGGAATCCGATGTCGAGCCCGGCCGCGCGGGCCAGGCGGGCCCAGGTCCGCAGGGTGAGGAGCATGTCCCGCTGCCCCTCCGCAACCAGTCGGTCCGGAAGTTCCCCGGGGAAGGCCTCGAGCAGCCGCTCCCACAGGACGTGGATCTCCCCGACGGCGCAGCTGTCGCCGCCGAACTCCTCGTACAGGCCGAAGGCCGAGGCCAGTTCGGGGCCCGTCGCGTCGACGACCTCGCGCATCCCGTACTCCAGGGCGACCGCCAGGCAGTGCGCGTCGTCCACCGGGGCGCGGCCGGCCAGCCGCTGGTCGATGTCCAGCAGCTGCTCCAGGAAGCGGAGCTTCGCGGCCTGCTGCATCTGCGGCTGCTCCGTGCCTCCTTCGAGGTCCTCGATGTACGCCCGCCCCTCGGCCAGCATCAGCCAGGCGGCCTGCACCCAGGCCTCGACGGCCTGCGGGCCCGCCATGACGTGCCCGGCGCGCACCGAGGGGAACGCGGTGAGTTCCGTCGCGGTCCGCGAGGTGCGCGGCGTGCGGCCTTCGGTCATGTCCGGCTCCTTGTCCGTGGCTGTGTTCTCCGCGTCCGTGTTCTGCGCGTCGGTGTTCTGCGCGTCGGTGTTCTGCGCGTGCGTGGTCATCGGCCGGCCTCCTCGCCCGTGTAGCCGATCCGCAGCCGGGCAGCCCCGGACCGCAGCGCCCGAAGGAGCGTGCCCGCGGTCTTCGCGTCGAGCCCGGCCAGCTCGTCCAGGGCCACGGGCTTGCCGGTGAGCGGCAGCTCGGTCCCGGCGGCCACGCCGGGGAGCACCACGGCGTTCCCGGAGCCCAGCAGGAGGGAGGCCCCGGCGAGGTAGGGCTGTGCGGAGCCGGTGGTGTCGACGCCGACGGTGACCGACTCGGCGGTTCCGGTGGCGCGTACGGCGTCCAGGACGACGGCCGCGAACGCGCCGGCCAGCGGTTCGCCGGCCGCGGCCGGTTCGAGGGCGGCGTTGACGCCCTTGCGCAGCCGCTCCACGTCGGAGGCGACCGCCTGGAGCCGCTCGTCGTGCCAGTCGCCGCCGGCCACCTGGCGGGTCCAGCGCAGCACGTACCACTTGCGGGTGGTGTAGACGTCGCCGTGGTGCGAGAGGAGCGCGTCCATCAGGTGCAGCAGCACGTTGTACGCGTACCCGACCCGGCCCCGGGTCTCTCCGGCGGCCTCCGCGAGCAGGGCGTGCACGGCCTGCTCGACGGCGGTCTGGAGCGAAGCCCGGCTCCAGACGCGGCTGAGCGCCGGAAGCCACTCCAGGAACGGCGCGGTCCCGTCCAGGGAGATGCCGTTGACGATGCGCTCGGTCTGCTTGCGGCGCGGCTCGCGGCTCTTGTCCCAGGCGCGGAACCCGGCCACGGTCTGCGCCGCCGGGAGGGCCGCGAGCCGGTTCAGCTCGTCCAGGTTCGAGGCGAGTTCGGCCCGGCTGAAGGAGACGACCTCCAGGTGGTGCCCGTTCTCGAAGATCTTGGTGGAGATCCGGGGGCCGTCGATCGCGGCCTCCTGGATGCGGATGAAGTCGAGGTCGCTGGTGGGGTTGGCCAGCCCGTGCACGGGAGAGCTGGTCAGCATCAGCAGGCCTTCGCCGACCTGGTCGCGCATCACCGCGGTCAGCCACGAGGGGTCCAGGGCGCGGCCCGCGAGGAAGGCGGACACGTGCGCGTGGCGGCGTGCTGTCAGGTCGTCGGGGGACAGGACGTGCGGAAAGCCGGACGGCATGCCGTCACCTTTCATCGGTCGGTTCGGATGTGCCGCTGGAGTACGGGCCCGGTTCGGCCCGGCCCAGGCCGAGCTGGCCGAGGACGAGCGCGGCGGGGTGGGTGTTGTCGATGACCCCCGCGTCGACACCGGCCGCGATGCCCGGGCCCACGGCCGCGTGCACGGCGTGGAGCCTGCTGTCACCGGTGTAGACGACGTGGGCCCCCGTCTTGGGGACCCGGCGCACCACCGGTCCCTCGCCCAGCAGTTGGGCGGTCGGCTGGTAGTCGTCGGCGAGTGCCACGTAGACCACGGCCGGATCGGTCGCCGGGTCGGCGGCCCGTACACCGTCCCGGTGCAGGAACCCGGCCACCACGGGCCGGCCCGTGTCCGGGTCGGTGAGGGAGCCGAGGGCGGCGCAGGCCCGCTCCATGGCGGCCCGGGCCCGTTCCGGGTCGTCGGCGGGGCCCGGGCCGACCCACAGGGAGCCGTTGTTCGCCGGGTGGTAGAACACCTCCGAGCGATCCGTGTCGAGGACGCCGTCCGGACCGGTGCAGGCCAGGCCGGAGCGCACCAACTGGTCGTTGAGGTGCACCAGATGGGTACTGCCGACCATGCCGTGGTCCGCGCCGAGCACCACGGAGTCCTCCTCGCCGGCCCGGTCCAGTACCCGGCCCAGCACGGCGTCGGACCACTGGTAGCAGCGGCGGACGTACGACCACACGGACTCGGCGATGTCCGGCCGGTGGGCGGCGCTCCGCTCGTCGCACCAGCCCAGCAGCTCGTGTCCCACGTCGTCCGTCATCGGCAGGTAGACGACCACCAGATCCGCGTCGTGCGTCTCCAGCACGGCGTCGGCGGCGGCGCCGAACGACCGGGCCACGCACTCCACCGAGGACAGGAACACCTCCTCCGCGCTGCCGTCGCCGCCCTCCGCCAGCCGGGGGCCGAAGACCCCCTCGCGGTAGAGCGGGCCCACCCCCTCGCCGGCGAACGGCGGGCACAGGGCGAGCCGGTGCAGGGTCTTGGGGTTGCGGCCCCCGGTACGGGTGCGCCAGACGCCGGTGTGCACCAGCAGGAGCCGCCCGTCGACCGGGACGCAGGCCACCCAGGTGCCGTGGTCCTGGTCCAGCCACAGCGGCTGCCAGCCGGCGCCGGGTCCGGTGAGCAGGCCCTGGGTGTCCCCGGGACGGGCTCCGGCCCCGGCTCCCGTTCCCGCGGGCCGCACCCGTACCCGTACCGCCTCGGCCGACGACCCGGCCGGGGACTCGACCGCTGCCTCGACCGCTGCCTCGACCGCTGGCTCGACCACGGCCTCGACGCGGAACGCGCCGATCTGCCACTCCTGGATCCCGCTGCCCGGATCCAGCACCCGCACGGCGTGCCGGGTCGAGCGGCGGCTGTAGGCCTCCACCGCCCCCTGGATGTGCGGGCCGACCTCGCCGTCGTGACCGAAGACCCAGGGTGCGTGCACGAGCGCACTGGTCAGATCGTGTTCCGACAGGGCCTCCCAGACCAGCGCCACCGCGGGGAACCCCGGGGAGAAGCCGCTGACATGGCTGGCGATGCCCTCGCCCGCTCCGGGCACGGTGTACCCCGTGACCTTGTGCTCGCTGGGCCAGGTCCCCGTGAACAGGGTCGCCAGCGACGGCGGGGTCTGGCAGTTGGGGTGCGCGGGCCGGGCGGCCGCGAAGACCCCCCGCTCGCGCATCCGGCTGAGGGCGGGCAGGGCGCCCTCCCGCTCCAGCCGGTCCACGATCCAGTGCGCCCCGGCGTCCCAGACCACCCAGTACACCGTCATGCGGCGACCAGCTCCCGTATCAGCGCGGGCAGCCCGGCCACGGAGGCGATCTCGTGGGTGGCCCGGCCGGTGAGGCCCTCGGCCCGCTGGTCCGCGTACTTGCCCGTACGCACCTGCACGGTCCGCAGGCCCGCGGCGAGACCGCCGGCGATGTCGGTCGTGGCGTCGTCGCCGACGACCACGCAGGAGGCGACCGGCACGTCCAGGGAGCGGGCCGCGAGCTCGAAGAAGTCCGTGGCCGGCTTCCCCAGCACCCGTGCGGTGACGCCCGAGGCGTACGCGACGGCCGCCACCACCGCGCCCGTGTCCAGATGGTCGCCGTCGTCCCGCTTGAAGTAGCGGCCGCTCTGGAGCGCGAGCAGCTCGGCCCCGCCGCGCACCGCGCGGAAGGCGCCGTCGAGAGCCGAGTAGTCCAGCGTGTCCCGGCAGTCGCCGATCAGCACGTGGGTGTACGGGGGCTCGGCGGCCAGCGTCGGCAGCAGCGCGCGCAGTTCGCCCGAGACGAGCGGGTAGGTGCGCGCCCCGGCGGCGGTGAGGAGCTGCGCCGCCGCCACCACCGGGGTGAACAACTCGTCCGCAGCCACGATCAGCCCGTACTCCGCGAGTTCGGTCCTGATCCGGTCCGCCGGCTTGGAGTCGGTGTTGGTGAGGAACCGCAGTCCGACGCCGAGTCCGCGCAGGGCGGCCACCGCCTCCACCGCGCCCTCGATCACGGCGCCCCGCGCGTACAGGGTGCCCTCCAGGTCGAGCAGGACCGCGCGCACCGCGGCGCCCGTCATCAGCCCACCTTCCGCGCCAGCTCGGGACGGGCGGCGACGGCGTCCTTGAGGAAGGTCCTCTTGGAGTAGAAGCCCCGCTCGTCGCTGAGGCCGCGAGCGCGCAGGAACGCCTCCAGCCAGGCGACGATCTCACTCATCTCCTCCAGCACCGCGGCCTCGTCGGGCTCGACGGCGACGCGGCTGCGCAGGTACTCCAGCTCGCACTGGTTGAGGGTCACGTCGCGGTCCTCGACCAGGCTGCAGTGGTCGAAGAAGATCCCGTAGACGTGTCCGGTGCGCACCGACTCGAAGTTGATGTCGTAGCGGACCCGGCGGAAGGAGGGCAGGCGGACGGCCTGCACGCCGAGCTCCTCCCTGATGTGGTCCTCGAACCGGCCGTCGTCCTCCAGCTCGAGCCCGTAGGTGTGCGTCTCGCGGCGCTCGAAGGCGTCCTCGGCGTACCACTTGCGCTTGAGCAGGTGCTTGCCGTCGGTGGTGGGGATGAAGGAGGCGTAGCCGCGCTCCTCCTCGGGCCCGGTGATCTCGAAGAGGTGGTTCAGGTAGTCCCAGGCCTGGTACTCGTCCCGGTACTCCATGACGTAACCGGGCAGCCCGCCGGCCAGCAGCTCCTGGTACAGCTCGACCGTCAGCGTCCAGGTGTCCACGGGCGGGGCGAGCGTGTACTTGTACTCCAGCTCCTTGCCGCCGAAGCACTTGCGGTAGTAGCGCTGGTGGTTGTTGAGGAAGAGGAACCGCTCCGCGTGCAGGCGGACCGCGTCCGCGAGCCAGCCCAGCTCCTCGACCTCGGAGGTGGCCACCGGCTCCGGGGTGATCCGGATGAAGCAGGCGTCCTCGGCGAGGAACCGGATCTGGCTGTGCACGTGGGCCCGGTCGCCGTCGGCCGTGACGTAGAACAGCGGGACCAGCGGGCCGGTTTCGCGGCCCGTGACGGCGGTCGTCGCGGCGCGCAGCTCGGCGCCCGGCAGCATGCCGGGGAAGAGCTCGTCGCCCCGGGCCTTGGTGGTGTGCCGGCGGGTGCCGTCGACGGTGCGGGCGGACAGTTCGAGCGGTCCGAGGCGGTCCCAGTGCAGGACGACCGTGTTGCTGGGGAAGGACTGCTCCAGCGGGGCGTCGAGCTCTACGAGGACGATCGCGTCGGAGTCGGACAGCGGCGCCGTGCCGTTGAGCAGGTGGAGCCCGCCCAGGGCCAGCCAGGCGCGGCGGCCGACGGCCGGGGTGTTCGTCGGTGTGGGGGTGGCGCTCACGTTCACTCTCCCTTGCGGCCGGTCGTGGCGACCGTGCCGTCGCTGATGACTGCCTCGGCTCCGCTGATCCCGGCGGCGGTCACCGCGGGGATCCGGGCCTCGCGCAGCAGGATCGCCAGGTGGCCCAGCGCGGATCCCTGGTCGAAGACGAATCCGGCGACGTGCTCGATGAGCACCGACAGGACGGCGTACGGCCGGGAGGCGCTGATGACGGGCTTCTCGTCGTACGAGGTGACCAGGTCGAGGATCCGGGCCAGGCCCTCGTGCTCGCTGACGTCCTGCGACTTGTCGATGCTCACGGCCGGGCCGATGGAGAGCCGGCGCAGCAGCGCGTCCTCGTCCAGGCGCAGCAGCGGCCCGCGGGCCGTGCCGGGTGAGATGCAGACCTCGCCGTGGGCGACGGTGACGGTGTCGTCGCCGCCGAGCACCGAGTAGTCGACGAAGTAGAGGGTGCCCTTGTCGAAGACCCACTCCAGGGTGACCGGCCCGTGCTTGGCGTGCATGGCGGCGGTGAAGCGGGCGATCTCGTCGAGGTGCGGGCGCAGGACGGCTCCGGCCTCGGGGAAGCTCGCGTTGTCCGGGTCGTCGTAGCCGGCCGCCACGTCCTTGACGACGATCGTCTCGCCGCCGGCGGTGCCGCGGTTGAGGGCCATCAGGCCCTCGTCGGTGTACTCGACGACCAGGCCCGTCTCCCCCGCCCGGCGGGAGATCACGCCGAGCTCACCGCGGATGAAATCGCGTACGACCACGGTGTGCAGGGCCGTGCCGTCCTCGGTGACGCCCGTCGCGACGGCGAGCTGGCCGAGCACCTCTTCCTTGGGCACCACGATCTGGCGCAGGGTCTCGCCGAAGTCCAGGACGCACTCGTCGGTGCCGCCGGACAGGGTGCGGCGCAGGGACTCGGCCGTGGCCTCGCCGTGCAGGCCTCGGCCGTTGAAGCGGATGACCCAGCCGGCGCCGGTGGAGACCTGCTGCGCGTGGGCCATCCGGTGGGCGGGGCCGCGCTTGGCGGTGTAGCCGCCGTAGACGGCGGCGACCGCGCCGAGGTTGAAGTCGGCGGGCAGTTCGTCGACGTACAGCCGGTGCGCCTCGGTCACCGGGTCCGCGGAGATCGCGGACACCTCGCGGGCCGCGGTCAGCGGACGCACCTGGACGAGGTGCACGCCGGCGGCGTCGGCCGCCCATTCGACGTCGATGTCGTGTCCGCGGCTCTCGCGCAGGCGGCGGACGAGGTCCACGACCTCGACGAGCACGGGGTGGTCCGCGGCGGCCTGCGCGGCCGGACCGGAGGCCACCTCGGCCGAGTCGGTGCGGCGCGGTACGGCGACGCCGGCGACCAGTTCGTCGGCGAGCCCCTCGACGTACTCGATGGAGACCCGGTCGTCTTCGGCGCCGTCGAGCCCGGTGAAGGCGACACCGGCGAGCGTGGGCCGGATCAGGCGCTGGACGATCACCGCGAGGCGGGGCGCGGCGGTGAAGTTCCCGGCCCGGACCCGGGCGGCGACCGCCGGAGCCTCGTAGTACGAACTCCAGCACTGCTCGATGGCGTCGATCACCGCGTCGGCGCCGCGGACACCCAGGATCGACTGGTGCACACCGGCGAGGCTGGAGCCCTCGGTGTCCTCGTCGAGGCCCGAGGAGCGTACGGCGAGCTCCACGTCGGAGCCACCGAACAGTTCGTGGAGGCGGGCGGAGAGCAGGGTGCGGGCCTGCTCCGGGAGGTGGATCTCGGCGCCGATCTTCTGGATGCGCGAGACGGAGTCCGTGAAGAAGGCGCCGACGGTGGCCTTGAGGTCGGCGAAGGCGTCGACGAGCGAGGCGTTCTGCTCGTCGGTGAGCGCGTCCGTGAACTCCCCCGCCGGCACGCAGAAGGCGGTCGGGACCGTGAAGTCGTGGCTGGAACGGCTGAGCTGGTCGAACTTGGGGCCCACCTCGTTCGGCTCGAAGGTCGCGCCGAGGCCGGGGAAGCGCTGGCGGGCGAACTGCTTGTCGAAGTCGACGTGGATGTCGCTGGACCGGGGGCCGACGGAGCCCTGGTACTTGCCGTCGTAGAGGACGATCTCGCCCTGCGGCCGCCACCACATCATCTGACCGATGTTGATGCCCGGGTACACGCGGACCCGGTTCATGGAGTACAGCTGCAGCGTCCACTGGCCGGTGTAGCCGATGTCGCCCAGGCTCGCGGAGAGGTTGATGAAGAGGCCGAGACGGGCCACGGACGAGCGCGCCGCGAAGGTGGGCGCGTAGTGCTCGCTGCCGAGCTTCTCGATGGTGTGGGCCAGGTACAGCCGGCCGGGCTCCAGGACGTAGCCGTCGTCCGGGATCTCGATCTCTTCGAAGTCGTTGGTGCGGCGGGCGTCGAGCGGCATGTCCTGGTAGACCCGCAGGGTCTTGCCGAGACGGAAGTTGTAGCTGTTGGGATTGACCTGCTCGGGGGTGAACGGCTCGATCGTTATACGACCGTTCGTGCGTTCACGCTCGATCTCGGTCCCAGTGAGAATCATGGGGTTGCCTGTTCCTGGTACCCGGAGAGGGCGCACGCCGGCACGGCAGTTGAACGGTCGGCCGCTCGGAGCAGTGCGCCAGTACATCCGGTGAAGGGTGCGGGAGCCTCGGAATCCGTGCCCTCCGCGGCGCAGTGTCCACATGCGGCCGCGGGGTGGGTGAGAGGCGGGAGGAGGCGGGAGAAGGAGGTGGAGCGGGGTGGAGCGGGGGCCGCTCAGCCCCAGCCGGTGTCGTACGTGCCCACGCCGCCCGTGGCGACGGACGCGGTACCGGTGGCGGCGGACGTGGTGCCGGTGGCGGCGGACGTGGTGCCGGTGGCGGCGGACGTGGTGCCGGTCACAGCCCCCACGGCGCCGACCGTCAGGGCCAGTGCCCATGCGGCGAAAACTACATTGCGCAAAAATTTCATGATCGAACTTCACCTGTTCATTTGGCTACTGTTCACCTCTCCACCATGGAGGCCCCGTTGCATCGATGGAGGCGAGATGGATCACCATGCCAGCCCACGTATGGATATTGCGCGCAGAAAGAGGATCATCAAGTTGCATGGCAGGATGATGACACCCCATAAACCGGGAAAATAGGAACAGAGTGGCGCAAGTGGAGTCGATTGGCGTGGACCAGGAAGCCCTCCAGCGCGTGTATGAATATGCGCTGGATCACAGCAATGGCCAACATGGCATGAATGGGCAGAACTTCTCGGCCGACGGCATCGGAGCCGCCACCGGACTGCCCGACCCACTCGCGGGCGCCGCCCTGGAGCGGCTGCTCGCCATGGGCTTGCTGCGCGGCGCGCCCGGAGACACCTTCCGCGCGGTCGCCCCCGACGAAGCCGTCGCCGGAGTCGTCTTACCCCTCGAACGCGAGATCCGCGCCCGCCGGGCCCTCGCCGAGGAGGCCCGCGCGTCCATCATGTCCCTGCTCCCCGTCTTCGAGGCGGGCCGCGCGCTGCGCGAGAGCCAGAACCGGTTCGAGATGCTGGAGGACCTCACGCAGGCCCGGTCCGCCATCGCGGACCTGACCGCGCACGCCCGCGACGAGATCCTCACCGCCCAGCCGGGCGGGGCGCGCCAGGGGGAGATCCTCACCGAGGCCGCCCCCCGGGACCAGGCCGCCCTCGACCGGGGCGTGAAGATGCGCGTCCTCTACCAGCACACCGCCCGCTTCAGCACGAGCACCGGGGAGCACGTCGAGCACCTCATGCGGCTCGGCGCGCACGTCCGCACCCTCGACGACCACTTCAGCCGCCTCCTGGTCTTCGACGAGGAGACGGCCGTCATCTCGGTACCGGGCAACCCCCACGCCGCGGCCGTCGTGCGCGAGCGGGCCGTGGTGGCGTTCATCAAGGAGACGTACGAGCGGCTGTGGCTGGCCGCCGAACCCTTCTCGGTGGCGTTCGGCACCCGCAGCGAGATCGCGGACGACGTCCGCCAAGCCATCGTCCGCCTGCTCATGGAAGGCATGACCGACGCCTCCATCGCCACACGCCTGGGCATGTCCGTCCGCACCTGCCGCCGCCACGTCGCCGACATCATGGTCGAACTGGGCGCCCAGAGCCGCTTCCAGGCCGGCTACCTCCTGGCCGTGCGCGCCCACCGACCCTGACCGGTCGAGCGCCGACGCGGCCGGGCCGCGCGGGGGGCCGGGCACCGACCATCGGGCCGGCGGCCCGCGGGCACTGCCGCCAGGCACGGACCATCGGACGCCACGGCCAGACACCGGCCGCCCGGCCCTGCCGTCAGGCCGCCGGGCCGCCGGGCCGTCAGACCACCGGCCGTCAGGCCGCCGGCCGTCAGACCACCGGGTCCGCCGGGTCCGCCGGGTCCGCCGGGGTGAAGACCGCCACCCAGATGCCCTCCGCCGCCTCCCGGAAGGTGACCTCCAGGGCCATGCCCACGCGCAGCTCCGGACCTTCCCCGCTCGCGGCGCCTCCGGCGTCCCCGCCCCCGCCCCCGACCACGACCTCGGTCATCATGCGCGGGCCCTCCGCCAGATCCACCACCGCCGCCACGTACGGCACCCGCTCCCCGAAGGGCGGCAGGTCGTTCCGGTGGATCACCGACCAGGTGTACAGCGTGGCCCGCCCGCTCGCCGCCTCCCACGTCACGCGGTCCTCCCCCGCCCAGCAGGCCGGGCAGAACTCCCGCGGGTAGTGGTGCGCCTTGCCGCACTCCCCGCAGCGGCGCAGCAGCAGCCGCCCCTCCGCCGCCGCGTCCCAGTAGGGCCGCGTGAACTCGTCGATCTCCGGCAGGTCGAACCGCGCAGCCGTACCGGCTCCAGCACTCACGACACCACTCCTCCGGGGCACACCCATCATCCGACCTGACGTACCGTCAGTTCACCGGATCCCGCCGCATCCCACAAGTCCCCACCACCGAGGGCCGCTCCGGGCCTCCCGCCCCCGGGGCCCGCCCACACCGACCCGCCACTCCCCGTGATCGATCCGCAACCGATTCCCTCCTCGTCCGAGACCCACCGCTCCCGTACGGCGATACGCTCACACCTCATGCCCGGAGTCCCCGCAGCACCCGACCTGTCCACCCAGCCCCGCCCGGTCTACGTGATCGGCGCCGGCCCCGGCGGCCTCGCCGTCGCCGCCGCGCTGCGCGCCCGCGGGGTCCGCGCGGTGGTCGTGGAGAAGTCCGAGTCGGTCGGCGCCTCCTGGCGGAGGCATTACGACCGCCTCCACCTGCACACCACGCGCCGCCTCTCCGCCCTGCCGGGCCTGGCCATACCGCGCCGCTTCGGACGCTGGGTGGCCCGCGAGAACGTGGTGCGGTACCTGGAGAAGTACGCCGAGTTCCACGAGCTGGAGATCGCCACCGGCATCGAGGTGACCCGCGTCGAGCCCACCGCGGACTCCCGCCCCGACGGCACGGGCGCCCCCGGCTGGACCCTGCACGCCACCGGCGGCCGCGTCATGGCGGGGCGGGCGGTCGTGATCGCGACGGGCTTCAACCACACCCCCTTCGTGCCCGACTGGCCCGGCCGGGACTCCTACCCGGGCTCCTTCGCGCACGCGGCCGGGTACCGCGATCCGGCCCCCTACGCCGGCCGGGACGTCCTCGTGGTCGGCGTCGGCAACACGGGCGCCGAGATAGCCGTCGACCTCGCCGAAGGCGGCGCCTCCCGGGTCCGGCTCGCGGTGCGCACGGCCCCGCACATCCTGCGCCGCTCCACCGCGGGCTGGCCCTCCCAGCGCACCGGGATCCTGGTCCGGCGCCTCCCCGTCCGGCTGATCGACCGGCTCGGCGCGATCGTCGGCAGGGCCTCGGTCCCGGACCTGTCCGCGTACGGACTCCCGCGCCCCACCACCGGCCTGTACAGCAGGGTCAAGCAGGGGGCGATCCCGATCCAGGACGTCGGCCTGATCGACGCGGTCCGCACGGGCCGGGTGGAGCCGGTGGCCGCCGTCGACTCCTTCGACGGAGCCGAGGTGGTCCTCGCGGACGGCTCCCGGATCACCCCGGACGCCGTCATCGCAGCCACCGGCTACCGCCGCGCCCTGGAAGGCCTGCTCGACGGCCTCGACGTCCTGGACGACCGCGGCCGCCCCCGCACCCACGGCGCCAAGACCCCGCCCAACGCCCCGGGCCTGTACTTCACCGGCTTCACCAACCCCATCAGCGGCAACCTCCGCGAACTGGCCCTGGACGCCGAGAAGATCGCCAAACGCATCGCCCGCACGGCCGGCGCGTGATCCCCCGCACTGGGCCCGTTGTCAGTGGCCCGGTGCAGCATCGACACACCGAACCAGCACCGGCCCCTGAGGGATCACCGTGTCGATCACGAACCAGCAAGCGGTTCCCGGACGCGGACATCGAGGAGCTCATCGCCCCCCGCGAGTGGTGAGCACCCGGGAAGCGACCCGCAGGGCCTCCGCGCCCCTCTGACCTCGGCCGAATACTGGTCTGGACCGGCCCCCGGCAATCTGAGACCGTTCCTGAACGACCCGGTCACCGCACCCCGGAAGCCGGGTCGCGGGCGTTCCACACATCACCTCCACCAGCTTTCCTGTGCATCCCTGTTCCTGACGGCACGTCAGTTCAGTAATCTGACTACGCGTCAGTTATTGAGATTCGTCGAGGTTCATCGAGCAGGAGCGGGCGGAACGATGCTTGGATCTACTCACGGCACCCTCACCACCGACTTCCGCGCACGTGTCGAGGCCTGCGGGGAGACCCCCAGGACGGCCGTCCACTCCACAGCGGCGCCGTCCGCCGAGGACACGGTCGCGCTGGACGTCAGCGGTCGGCCCCTGCACGCCGACGCCCCCGACCTGGACCGGTTCTTCCGGCCCGAGTCCGTGGCGGTCATCGGCGCCTCGGACGCCGACGGCAGACCGAACACCGGCATCACCCGCCAGCTCATCGCCTGGGCGGAACGCGTCGGTGCCCGGCTGCACCCCGTGCACCCCACCCGGGCCACGGTCTTCGGGCTGCCGTGCCACGCCTCCGTGGCAGACCTGCCCGAGCAGGTGGACCTCGCCGTCCTCCTGGTCGCCGACCCGCTCCCCATCGTGGAGCAACTGGCCGAAGCCAAGGTCAAGTTCGCCGTGGCCTTCGCCTCCGGCTTCGCCGAGACCGGCGACGAGGGCGCCGCCGCACAGGCCCGCCTGGGCGCCGCCGTACGGCGCTCCGGCCTGCGCCTGCTCGGCCCCAACACGAACCTCAACGCCTTCGAGAAGTTCCGCGACGACCTCGACGGCCCGGCCATCGCGCTCATCACCCAGTCCGGCCACCAGGGCCGGCCGGTCTACACCCTCCAGGAGCTGGGCATCCGCCTCTCCCACTGGGCACCCACCGGCAACGAGGCCGACCTCGAAACCTCCGACTTCATCTCCTACTTCGCCGAGCAGCCCGAGGTCGGAGCCATCGCCTGCTACGTCGAAGGCCTCAAGGACGGCCGGCAGTTCCTCCTGGCCGCCGACCGGGCCGCCCGCAACGGCGTCCCCGTCGTCGCCGTCAAGGTCGGCCGCACCGAGACCGGCGCCCGCATGGCCGCCTCGCACACCGGGAAGCTGACCGGCGCGGACACCGTCGTGGACGCCGCCATGCGCCAGTTCGGCGTCATCCGGGTCGACGGCCTCGACGAACTCCAGGACACCGCGGCCCTCCTGGCCCGCGCCCGAAAGCCCCTCGCCGACGGAGTGGTCGTCTACTCCATCTCCGGCGGCACCGGCGCCCACTTCTCCGACCTGGCCACCGAGGCGGGCATCAGCATCCCCACCCTCTCGCAGGCCAAGCAGGACGAACTGCACCAGTGGATTCCCTCCTACCTCGGCGTCTCCAACCCCGTGGACAACGGCGGCCACCCGGTCGGCGACTGGCGCGGCCGCAAGATCATCGACGCGATCCTCGCGGACCCCTCGGTAGGAGTCCTGATCTGCCCGATCACGGGCCCCTTCCCTCCCATGAGCGACAAACTGGCACAAGACCTGGTGGACGCGGCCGAACAGACAGACAAACTGATCTGCGTGATCTGGGGCTCCCCGGTCGGCACGGAAGCGGCCTACCGCACCACCCTCCTCGGCTCCTCCCGGGTCGCGACCTTCCGCACCTTCGGCAACTGCATCACCGCCGTCCGCGCCTACCTGGGCCACCACCGCTTCACCGCCGCCTACCGCTCCCCCTTCGAAGACGCCCCGCGCACCACCTCCCCCTCCTTCCGCAAGGCCCAGGCCCTCATGCGCCCGGGCCAGCAGCTCAGCGAGCACGCGGCGAAGCAGCTCCTGCGCGCCTACGGGATCCGGGTCCCCCGCGAGCAACTGGTGACCAGCGCCGCAGCGGCCGTACGGGCGGCCGGACTGGTCGGATACCCGGTCGTCATGAAGGCCTCGGGGCCCCAGCTCGCGCACAAAACGGAACTGGGACTGGTCAAGATCGGCCTGACCTCGGCGAGCCAGATCCGGGACGCCTACCGCGAGTTGACGGACATCGCCCGCTACGAGAACGTCCCGCTGGACGGGATCCTCGTCTGCCAGATGGTGGAACGCGGCATCGAAATGGTCGTCGGCGTCACCCAGGACGACCTCTTCGGCCCCACCGTCACGGTGGGACTGGGCGGAGTCCTGGTGGAGGTGCTGCACGACGTGGCTGTCCGAGTACCCCCCTTCGGGGAGGACCAGGCCCGAGCCATGCTCGCAGAACTCCGCGGGCACGCACTGCTGGAGGGCGTACGGGGGGCGCCCCCCGCCGACGTCGACGCGCTGGTGGAGGTCATCCTCCGGGTCCAGCGGATGGCGATGGAACTGGGCGATGACCTGTCGGAGCTGGACATCAACCCGCTGATGGTGCTGCCGCGGGGGCAGGGGGCGGTGGCGCTGGACGCGCTGGCCATCTGCCACTGAGCCCGCCCTCCCCGACGCGCCGCGGCGCCGGACTCCGTCCGTCGGTGGCCGGTCGGGGTGCTCGCCACCGCCGCCCCGGCGCGGGGCCCGGTGGGCGGGTGGGCCCTGCGGGGCGGAGTTCCCCTACCCGCCCTTCCACCGTTCCCCGGGCGCTGCCCGGACCCCGGTCCTCAAACGCCGGACGGGCTGAAAAGCAGGGGTCCCGGGCTACGCCCGGACCCCCTGGGGCTCCGCCCCAGACCCAGCGCCTCAAACGCCGGCGAGGCTGAATTGGCGCGGACGAACCGAAAGGGGGGTACCGGGCTGCGCCCGGACCCCCTGGGGCTCCGCCCCAGACCCCGGTCCTCAAACGCCGGACGGCTGAAAGCGCCCGGGCGGATGTTCCCCCGACTCGGGGTCGGTGGTGGCTGCGTGCCGGGGTCGGGGGCGGGGTGGGGTGTTGGCCGGGACGTAAAGCGTGATTTGTGGCGCGAGAACAACCCGCGCCCTATCGAAGTAGAGGACAGGGCGCCTAAATCATGCAGTCCAGGCCGACACCCCACCCCGCCCCCGGCACCGACCCCCACCCGCAGCCCCCCGAGCCCCGGCACACCCCAGCCCCGCCGGCGTTTGAGGCGCAGGGGCCCGGGGACTGGTCCCCGGCAACGGCGCCGCACCCGCACCCGCACCCACCAATAGGAGCCACCATGACCGACACCCCGGAGGACGAAGTCCTCCACCGCTTCGAGAGCGGCGTCAGCTGGATCACCCTCAACCGCCCGGAGGCCATGAACGCCGTCACCTGGGACCAGCGCGAACGCGTCATCGGCCTGCTCGCCGAAGCCTCCGCCGACCCCGACGTGCGGGCCGTCGTCATCACCGCCACCGGCAAGGGCTTCTGCACGGGCGCCGACCTCCGCGGAGCCCCCAGCGCCCCCGCCGAGCGGATCGTAGGCGACGTGGCCCGCATGATCCGGCTCGGCGCGCAGCGCCTGATCACGGCCGTGCTCGACTGCGAGAAGCCGGTCATCGCCGCCGTGAACGGCACCGCGGCCGGCCTCGGCGCCCACCTCGCGCTCGCCTGCGACCTCGTCATCGCCGCCGAACCGGCCCGTTTCATCGAGGTGTTCGTCCGCCGCGGCCTGGTCCCGGACGCCGGCGGCGCGTACCTCCTCCCCCGCCTCATCGGCCCGCAGAAGGCGAAGGAGCTGATGTTCTTCGGGGACGCCCTCCCGGCGGCCGAGGCCGAGCGGCTCGGCCTGGTGAACAAGGTGGTTCCCGCCGAGGCCCTGGCGGAGACCGCCCGGGAATGGGCGGAGCGCCTCGCCCAGGGCCCCACCCGCGCCCTGGCCCTGACGAAGCAGCTGGTCAACGCCTCCCTGGACAGTGACCGGGCGACCGCACTCGCCGCCGAGGCCACCGCCCAGGAGCTCAACATGTCCACGGCGGACGCCAACGAGGGGGTCGCCGCCTTCGTGGAGCGCCGCACCCCGAAATACCTCGGCCGGTAGGCAAGCCCAGAACGACCAGGCCCACCAGGCCCACCAGGCCGACCAGCCGCTACATCCGCGGATCCGGCGCGAGCAGAGCGAACACCGCTCCCGTCGGGTCCGCCGTCCAAGCCATCCGCCCGACCTCCGGGACATCGGCGGCGGGCATCAGCACCGAGCCCCCGCCGCCCCGGACCGCGGCCACGGTGGCGTCCACGTCGGCGACGTTGAAGTACGGCACCCAGCGGGAAACCTCATTGCCCGTGCCCTCACCCAGCGGAGCGACCCCGCCGAAGGAGCCGTCCTCCTGGTCCCCGTCGGCGATGCTCAGCACCCGGTAGGTCATCCCGGGTGCTTCCATCTCGGCCGAGCGCCACCCGAAGAGACCGGCGTAGAACTCTACGGCCGCGACCGGGTCGGGAACGTGCAGCTCCGCCCAGACCAGGGCGTTCACCTCGGAGGTCAGTCCCAGCCCGGCGGTCTTCCCCGGCTGCCAGCACGCGAACTCCGCGCCCTGCGGGTCGGTGAACTGCGCCAGCCGGCCCTCCCCCATGACGTCCCCGGGCTCCATGCGGACCACTCCGCCGCCCGCCGTCACGGCCGCCGCCGTCTCCTGGATGTCGGGGGTGTTGAAGTGCAGCATCCACGCCGGGGTGGCGCCCTCCTCGGTGAGCGGCCCGAGGGCGGCGACGGTCTTGCCGCCGACCTGGAAGAAGCCGTAGCCGCCCGCCTCGGGGCCGAGGGAGAGGAACTCCCAGCCGAAGACGCCGGTGTAGAACGAGACGGCCCCGTCGGTGTCGGGGCTCCCGAGGTCGAGCCAGTTGGGCGATCCCTTGCGGAAATCGGTGCCGAGCATGAGGTTCCTCCAGTGCGTGCGTGCGTGCCGCTGCTGCCGGGTCGGGGCCTGCCTCCGGCCCCCCGGCCACGATGCCGAGCCCGTACGGGCCCCGCGCCCCGGGAAGCTCCGCACGACGGTGGAATCACCCGTACGGCCGCGCCGTATGGCGCCGCATCGCGGCGCATCGCGCCCGCCTCCTCACCCGCACCCGCACCCGTGTCCGTATCTGTGGGATGTATGTCGCAACGGCCATGGCGGGAGGACGCACGCCCCCCGAAGACTGGTGGTGACCCGCAGGAAGCCCACGAAGGGACGACGAGACATGACGGCACACCCGCTCCGGGCACCGGACTCACGCATCGCGAAGGAGGCGACCGAGCTGGTCCGCGACAGCCTGAGCGAGCTGCTCTACGACCACTCCCGCCGCGTGTACTTCTTCGGCAGCCTCCAGGGCCGCCGCCTCGGCATCGAGGCGGACCCCGAACTGCTCTACGTGGCCGCGATGTTCCACGACCTCGGTCTCACCGAGCCCTTCCACGCCGGCGGCCGCCGCTTCGAGGTCGACGGAGCCGACGAGGCCCGCCGCTTCCTGCGGGCCCACGGGGTGCCCGAGGACGCGGTGCGCCGGGTGTGGACCGCGATCGCCCTGCACACCACCCCGGGCATCCCCGAGCACATGGAGCCCGAGGTGGCCCTGGTGACGGCCGGCGTGGAGTACGACGTGCTCGGCATCGGCTACCACGAGCTCGCCGAGGAGGACCGCGCGGCGGTCGTCGCCCTGCATCCGCGCCCGCGCTTCAAGGAGCGCATCCTGCGCGCCTTCGCCGACGGCGTGGCCCCCAAGCCCGGCACCGCCTTCGGCAACATCAAGGCGGACGTGCTCGCGCACCACGTTCCCGGTTTCCAGCGCGAGGACTTCGTACGCCTGGTCCTGGACTCCCCGTGGGCCGAGTAGCGGTGCACCCCGTCGTCATCGTCGCCTTCGACGGCGTGCAGCTGCTCGACGTCACGGGCCCCGCCGAGGTGTTCGCCGCCGCCAACCTCCACGGCGCCCGCGCCGACGCCCGCTACGAGGTCCGGATCGTCTCCCCGGACGGGGCCGACGTCCGCACCTCCTCGGGCGTACGCATCGGCGTGGACGGCGGCCCGGACAGCCTGCCGGCCCGGCCCGGGACGCTCGTCGTCCCCGGCCGGAGCGACTGGCGGCGGGCCGTCGCCGATCCGGCCCTGACGGGCCTGGTGGCCGGGCTCGTGCGCCGCTCGCGCCGGGTCACCTCGGTGTGCGCCGGGGCCTTCGTCCTGGCGGAGACCGGGGTGCTCGACGGGCGGCGGGCGGTCACGCACTGGCGGCTCGCGGCGCAGCTCGCGGCCGCGTACCCGCGGGTGCGCGTGGAGGCGGATCCGGTGTTCGTCCAGGACGGGCACGTCGTCACCTCCGCCGGGGTGACCTCCGGGATCGACCTCGCGCTGTCCCTGGTCGAGGCGGACCACGGGCCCGCCGTCGCCCGGGAGGTCGCGCGGGAGCTGGTCGTCTTCATGGCCAGGCCCGGCGGCCAGTCCCAGTACAGCGCCCGCCTGACCCCGCGCGAGGCCGGGCATCCGGTACTGCGCACGGTCATGGACGCCATCGGGGCCGACCCGCGTCTCGCGCTCGACGAGGTCGCCCGGGACTCCGGGGTCAGCGGCAGGCACCTGGCCCGGCTCTTCCGCTCCGAGACCGGGATGACACCGGGGCGGTACCTGGAATCCGTACGCCTCGAAGCGGCCCAGGCCCTCCTGGAGGCCGGCGAGGACCCGGTGGACGCGGTGGCCGAGCAGTCGGGGTTCGGCTCGGCCGAGACGATGCGGCGCGTCTTCCAGCACTCACTGGGCCTCGCCCCGACCGCCTACCGCGCCCGTTTCCGCAGCACGCACACGTCCCCGCCGTCCCCGGCCTCCCCGCCGGCCCCGCCGGCCCCGCCGTCCGGGTCGCCGATCAGCACCAACGGCTGAGGCTCCGCAGCCGCGCGCCGAGTTACAGGCGGATGCCGTCACCGCTCCTCTCGCCCCTCCTCTCGCCCCTCCTCTCGCCGACGCGGTCGGCGCCACCCCTTCCTATCTGACGTACCGTCAGCTTCAATCGGAGGCGTGATGGGACACGCAGGGATGGCGGCCACCGTCGTCCGATACCTCAGGTCAGTCGGCTCCCTCCCCTCCGCCGCCGCGGAGCCCGGGACCGAGCCCGTCGAAGCACTGCCCCGCCCCGATCTGCGGGCCGTCGGCGAACACGAGCGCGCGCCCGTCAGCCCCGCCGAATTCCGTTCCGTACTGGGGAACTTCGCCAGTGGGGTCACGATCATCACCTCGCCGCCCGGCGAGGGCGAGGACGGTCCGGCCGGCTTCGCCTGCCAGTCCTTCGCCTCGCTCTCCCTCGACCCCCCACTGGTCACTTTCATGGTGGCCCGTACGTCGACCACCTGGCCGCGCATCGCCCGCACCGGGGTGTTCTGCGTGAACATCCTCGGCGCCGAACAGGGCGACCTGTGCCGGGCCTTCGCCGTCAGCGGCGCCGACAAGTTCACCGGGGTCGCCCACACCCCGGCCCCCGCCACGGGCTCACCGCAGCTCGACGCGGTGCCCGCCTGGATCGACTGCCGGATCCACGCCGTGCACACCGGCGGGGACCACCTCATCGTGGTGGGCAAGGTCGAGGCCATGGGCGCGGCCGGCGAGGGCGAGCCCCTGCTCTTCCACAAGGGCCGCTTCGGCCGCTTCACCGACTGACGACCCACGGGCCGAGCCCGCCCGCCCCGCCGCCAGCCCGCGGATCTCGAACGGGCGGGGGCCATGGGAAGCGCTGCCGCCGCCGGCCTGGGTCGTCAACCTGAGGTGAAACGCGCCGTGACCGGCCCCGCTCCGGGGAGCGGGGCCGGCCACCGATCGGGCGGGCTGGCGGGCCGGCCGGCGGGCGGGCGGGCCACCGGGCCGGCGGGGTCAGAACGTGAGGACCCCGCGCGCCACCCGCCCGTGGTGGGCGTCGTCCACGGCCTTGGCGAAGTCCTCCACCGGGTAGACCTCCGTGACCAGCTCGTCCAGCAGCAGTTTGCCCTGTCGGTAGAGCTCCGCGTAGAGCGCGATGTCCCGCTGCGGGCGCGAGGAACCGTACCGGCAGCCCATGATCGTCTTGTCCAGGTACATGGACGAGACCTGGAAGGCAGCCTCCTCCTTGAAGCCGGGCACGCCCAGCAGGACCGCCTGTCCGTGCCGGTCCAGCAGGTCGATCGCCTGCCGGATCAGCTTCACGCTGCCCACGCACTCGAAGGCGTGGTCCGCGCCCGTGGGCAGGATCTCCTTCACGGCCGCCGAGGAGTCCGCCACCGCCGAGGCGTCGATGAAGTGCGTGGCGCCGAACTGCCGGGCCACCGCCTCCTTCGCCGGGTTCGCGTCGATCGCCACGATCGTCGTGGCGCCCGCGATCCGCGCGCCCTGGAGCACGTTGAGCCCGATGCCGCCGGTGCCGATGACGACCACCGTCTCGCCGCGGTCCACCTTCGCCCGGTTCAGCACGGCGCCCACGCCCGTCAGGACCCCGCAGCCGATCAGCGCGGCCGAGGTCAGCGGGATGTCCTTGGGGATCTTCACCGCCTGGACGGCCTTGACGATCGTCCGCTCCGCGAAGGCCGAGTTGGACGCGAACTGGAAGAGCGGCGTGCCGCCCCGCGAGAACGGCTGCCCCGGCATCCCGATCGCCTTGCGGCACATCGTCGGCCGGCCGCGGTCGCAGTCCGCGCACGCCCCGCAGTTGGCGAGCGTGGACAGCGAGACGTGGTCGCCGGGCACCACGTGCGTGACCCCGGACCCGACCGCCTGCACCACGCCCGCACCCTCGTGCCCGAGCACCACCGGCGGCGGGAACGGGATCGTCCCGTCGATCACCGACAGATCGCTGTGGCACAGCCCGGCCGCCGCTATCGCGACCAGCACCTCCCCCGGCCCCGGGTCCCGGATCTCCAGATCGTCGACCACCTGGGCCTGCTTGCCGTCGAATACGACGCCTCTCACCTGGACTCCTTAGGCAGGCCGAGCACGCGCTCGGCGATGATGTTGCGCTGGATCTCGTCCGAGCCGCCGTAGATGGTGTCGGCGCGGGTGAACAGGAAGAGCCGCTGCTCCTCATCGAGTCCGAGTTCGTACGGGGTCTCCCGCGACCAGTGCCCCGGCCCGGCCGTGGCCACCGCGCCCCGGACCTCCACCGCCAGCTCCCCGAGCCGCCGGTGCCAGCCGCCCCACAGCAGTTTGGCCACGCTGGGCGCACCGGGATCGGCTCCCGCGGCGCCGTTCGCGCCCGCGTTCGCCGAGCCCAGCGTCCGCAGCGCGTTCCACCGCATCGTGCGCAGCTCGGCCCACTGCCGTACGAGGCGTTCGCGCAGGACCGGGTCGCCCGCGCCCGCGTCCACGTACGCCCGGACCACCCGCTCCAGTTCGGCCGCGAAGCCGATCTGCTGGACGAGCGTGGAGACCCCGCGCTCCAGCGCGAGCAGTCCCATGGCCACGGACCAGCCGTTGCCCTCCCCGCCCACGACCTCGGCGGCGACGGCCCCGTCGAAGAAGACCTCGTTGAACTCGGAGGTCCCCGACATCTGCCGGATCGGCCGGACCTCGACCTTGCCCGGCTGGTCCATGCGGACCAGGAGGAAGGACAGCCCGCGGTGCCGCACCGACCCGGCCTCGGTGCGCGCCAGGACGAAGCACCAGTCGGCGTCCTGGGCGAGCGAGGTCCAGATCTTCTGCCCGGTGACCCTGAGCAGTCCGTCGGCCGCGTCCCGTACCGCCGTCGTACGGATTCCCGCGAGGTCGGAGCCGGCGCCCGGCTCGGAGTACCCCTGGCACCACAGCTCCTCGCCGCGGGCGATGCCGGGCAGGTGGCGGGCCCGCTGCTCCGGGGAGCCGTAGGCGATCAGTGTCGGCGCGAGGAGGTTCTCGCCGATGTGGCCGACGCGGGCCGGGGCGCGCGCGGCCGCGTACTCCTCGGCCCACACCACCTGCCCGGTGAGGGACAGCCGCCGGTTGCCGTACCCGTCCTCGTGCCCCGTCTCCCAGCCCTGGCCGATCCATCCCCCGCGCCCCAGCTCGCGCTCCCAGGCACGCCGGATCTCGACCCCCTCGTGCTCACTGCCCGGCCCGCCGAGGCCGATGGCCTCCTCGTACGGGCCCACGAGGTGCTCCGCCAGCCACGCCCGGGCGCGGCCGCGCAGTTCCTCGGCCTCCTCGTCGAAGCGGAAGTCCATGGTCGTACCCCCCTCGGTTCCTGTCCGGCCGCTGGGCCGTCTCCGTCGCGCCTTGGTACGCGTACGCGTACGCACCGGGCCACCGGGCCACGCCTAACGCCCGCGCAGGTCCTACGCGTTGGGGCGGTCCTTGGCGGCCGCCGCCTTGGCCATGGCCTCGAGCTGGGCGAGCATCGGCATCGGGTCGGTGCCGACGGTCCCGGGCAGGAAGTCGGCGATCTTCTCGGGGGTCCAGGAGCCCTCGGCGTAGCCGGCGCGCAGTTCGCGGGGCTGGGCCCAGACGGCGATCTTCGGGCCGGCGATCGTGTAGACCTGCCCGGTGATCCTCTCGCCGCCGACGGCCACGGCCTTGTCGGAGAGCAGGTAGGTCACGAGCGCCGCCACGTCCTCGGGCTCGCCGATCTCCTTGAGCTCCATCGGCACGTTGGCCGACATCCGGGTGCGCGCGACGGGCGCCACGGCGTTGGAGGTGACCCCGTACTTGGCCAGCCCCAAGGCCGCCGACCGGACGAGCGAGATGATCCCGCCCTTGGCCGCGCTGTAGTTGGCCTGGGCCACCGATCCCTGGTGGTTGCCGCTGGTGAAGCCGATCAGCGTGCCGGTGCCCTGGCGGCGCATGACGGCGGAGGCCGCGCGGAAGACGGTGAAGGTGCCCTTGAGGTGGGTGGCGACCACCGGGTCCCACTCCTCCTCGGACATGTTGAACAGCATCCGCTCGCGCAGGATGCCGGCGACGCACACGACCCCGTCGATGCGCCCGTACTGGGCGAGCGCGGTGTCCACGATGCGCTGCCCGCCCGCCATGGTCGAGATGTCGTCGGCGACGGCGACAGCCTCCCCACCAGCGGCGACGATCTCCTTCACCACCGCTTCGGCGATCTCGCTGGTGGGCTCGTTGCCCTCCATCCCCACGCCGTAGTCGTTGACGACGACCCTGGCACCCTCGGCGGCCGCGGCGAGTGCCACGGCCCGTCCGATGCCCCGGCCGGCGCCTGTGACGGCGACGACTTTGCCTGCCAAGAAGTTCCCCACGTCCGGCCCCTTCCCGCGTTTTCTGACGGTCCGTTAGATTCTATGGGCACCTCGATGCGCCAGCACAAGCCCCAGTTCGCCACCACCGTCCATTTCCGCCTCAAGGAGCTGATGAGATCCATGGCCATGCCCGCCGAGTTCCACGACATCGCCAAGCGCGTCAACAACTGGGGGCGGTGGGGCGCCGAGGACGAGATCGGCACCCTCAACCTGATCACCGACGAGGTCGTCCGCGCAGCCGCGGCCGAGATCCGCACCGGGCGCCGCATCCCGCTCGCCCTCCCCCTCAAGGAGGACGGGGTGCAGTCCGGCATGATCCCCGGCCGGATCAACCCGCTGCACACGATGGTGCAGATCAACCAGGAGCTCTTCGGCCCGGGCACGGTGGCCTGCAGCGACGACGCGGTGACCTTCGGCCTCCAGGCCGGCACCCACTGGGACGCGCTCACGCACGTCTCGCACTCGGGGAAGATCTACAACGGCCGCCCGGCCGGCACCATCACGGCGCACGGCCGCGCCGAGTTCAGCGGCATCGACAAGGCCGGGCACATCGTCTCGCGCGGGGTCCTGCTGGACGTGGCCCGCGCCAAGGGCCTGGACCGCCTCCCCGGCGGCCACGCGGTCACCCCGGAGGACCTCGAACAGGCGGAGGAGTTCGCCGGGGTCACCGTCCGCGCGGGCGACATCGTCCTGGTCCGCACCGGCCAGGTGCAGGTCTACCTGGCGGGCGACAAACACGGCTACGGCTACCCCTCGCCCGGCCTGTCCATCCGTACGCCGGAGTGGTTCCACGCCCGGGACGTGGCGGCCGTCGCGAACGACACCCTGACCTTCGAGATCTTCCCGCCGGAGATAGACGACCTGTGGCTGCCGGTGCACGCGCTGGACCTGGTCGAGATGGGCATGCACCAGGGCCAGAACTGGAACCTCGAAAAGTTGTCCACAGCCTGTGCGGAAGAATCCCGCTCCTCCTTCCTCCTCTCGGCCATGCCGGAACCCTTCGTCGGCGCGGTCGGCACCCCGGTGGCCCCGATCGCCATCCTCTGAGCCGGGGGCCGGCCGCCGGACCGGCACGCACGCCCGACGGACAGAGGGGCGCCCCGCTCCCGCCGGCTCAGGTGCGGATCATCGGCATAGAGGTTGCTATACGGCCATGACGTCGGTCCTATGCTGTCCGTTCGGCGAGGAGGAGCGCGAGCGGGCCGCCCTGGAGGAGGAAGCGGCCTTCGGTGGCCGCGTTGATGGCCTCGGCCATCGGCCACCAGGTGAGCTTGAAGTCGGCTTCGGAGGGCTCCAGCTCCTGTGGGCCAAGGGTCAGCCCTTCGGCGAGGTACAGGTGGACGCGGGCGGTGGCGCCGAGGGTGATGGCATACGCGCCGAGCGGGCGCCAGAGGGTGGCGGAGACCCCAGCCTCCTCACGCAGCTCACGGCGGGCGCACGTCTCGGGGTCTTCGCCGGGCTCCATCCGTCCCCCGGGCAGGAACAGGAAGTCGCCGCCGTGGTGGGGGAAGCGAGAGGTGAGCAGTGCGACCAGGCCGGTCTCGTCGCGTGCGACCACAACAGCGGCGGAGCGCATTTCTTCGGGGTGTGCGTCCATGGTTTGAGCGTAATGAGCCGCTAGATGTACATGGTGGCGAACGGCACATTCATCACCGTCGGGTGGGCGATGCCGCGTCCGTGATAGCCGTCCTCACCGAAGTCGTCGCCGTGGTCTGCGCAGATGATGACGAGCCAGCGTTTCGTGCGGGTGAGGCGGGCGATCAGGCGGCCGAGATGTTCGTCCGCGTAGGCGAGGGCTGCGCTCTGCGAGGCCCAGGTGTCGACACTGTCACCTAGGTAGTGGCCGTGGGGGACGTGGGTGGCGGAGACGTTGACGAACAGGAACAGCGGCCGGTCCTCGTACCTCTGGGCGAGGCCGAGGGCTTCATCGACCTGGTGGCGGGTGGAGCCGGGTTCGGGGGAGCAGAATTCCGGGCGCCAGTGGTCCTCGTCGAACAGGTCCGGGAGGACGGAGCCCAGCGGGGTCTCGCGGGAGAAATAGGTGACACCGCCGACGCACACGGTGCGGTATCCGTGCTGGACGAGCCCGGTGAGAAGGTTCGGCGCGTCGAACACGAACGTGCGGGGGTCAACTTGCTTGAACGCAGGCGGACGGCACTCCCACAGGCGCGGGGGCTGCTCGGGCTGCGGGAGCTTGGGCAGGAACCCCGAGAAGAACGCCATGTGCGCGGGGAGGGTGAAGGTGCCGGGGGTACGGCGTTCCTCCCACTGGCCGCCGGGTAGCAGCTTGGCGAGGTGCGGGGTCCTTCCGGCGTGAGTGGTGGCGCGGGCGACGTCGTACCGGAGGGAGTCGAGGGTGACGAAGAGGATGCTGGTGCCCGAGTCGATGACGTCGGCGGCGTTGATCACCGGGCCGCCCCCTCGTAGCGCTGGATGCGGCCCTTGGATCCGGCGTTGACGGGGATGGGGACGCGGTCCTCGGCGATCATGCGGCGGATGAGGTGGAGGCCGGTGCGCTCGGTCAGGGGCACTCCGTCGTGGTCGAAGAGGGTGAGGGTGGCGGTTCCGTTCCTGGTGGCGGCGTACATGCCGGGTACGCGGCCCCGCTCCTTCATCGCGGCCAGGAGGTCTTCCTGGCCGGCCACGCCCCGGTCCAGGACCAGACAGGCGCAGTGCTGAGCGTTGATGGCGCCCAGGCACATGCGGTCGAAGAATTCGGCGGTGGCCGGCTTCCCGTCGTAGGCGACCACGAGCCCGTCCAGGTGGGCGGTGACGACGTAGCAGGCGGCCATCCACCAGGCGACGCCGGTGTGGATCTCATGGGGGAAGCTGCCGGTGGCGCCGCCGTCGCGGATGACCGCGTCTGTGTCGATGGGATTAAGCACGCGGGTTCTCCAGGTGGGCGATGATGGCGTGGGCGAGGTCATCGGGAGTGAGGCCGTCGGTGTCCAGGACGATCGCGGTGGGATCGTTCGCGGCGACCGTCTCGAAGTTCGTCATGAGCTGCTTGAGGCGGCCCGGGACGCCGAACAGGTCGGTGTCGTCCTGCTTCGTGTCGTCCTTGACGGCCATCCGTTCGCGCAAGGTGGCCTGGGAGCACCGCAGGTAGAAGGTGTGGGCGGGCACCACCAGGTAGGGGAAGAACGGGGCCATGAGGCGGTCCACGTCCGTCGTGTCGACGCCGTGGATAGCGGCCTGGCAGGCGGTCACCGAGGGTGCGTAGCGGTCGGCGATGACGGGGCCGAGAGCCAGAGCGCGGCGGACGTGGTCGGAGACGTGCAGGAGTCCGGAGAGGTAGAACGCCAGATTGGGCAGCGGGCTCATGCGGTGGGCTTCGTCCGACCAGCCGGAGTGAGGCGGGGCGAGAGTGTGCAGGCTGGTCCCGTTGATGCGGTGGGCGAGGAGTGCGGCCAGGGAGGACTTCCCGATTCCTGATACGCCTTCGAGGACGAGGAACGGGTGGTCGTGGTGCTCGTCGTACGGGATGGGCTGAAAGGCGGAAGTCAGGACCTCGGTGCGGTTCACAAGATCCCCTCGGTGAAGGCCGTGACGTGTCCGGCGACGGCCTCGGCGAGGCGGGCCGGGTCGTCCAAGAGGTGCTTGATGTCCAGGCGGAGGTCGTCGCGCAGGAGGCATGGCTGTAGGCCGCCGGCGTGGTCGGCACGCAGGGCCCAGAATCCTTCGACGCACTTCGGGCGGACGGGGCACGTGCCGCACTGGCCGACGTGGTGGCGGCCGAGGTTGCGGTGGATGACGTCGATCTCCACCCCGTCCACGCGGAAGATGCGGCGCCCCTGTCCAACTCCGGCGATCTCGGTCCGCTCGTCGCTGGTCAAGGTCCGCAGGTGGCGGACGATGTCGTCGGCGGGGACGGCGGATGCGGCACGGTCCTCGTTGAAGTCGGTGCCCACCAGTTCGATGAACTGGACGGGCATACGCCGGTCGAGGGCGAAGGAGAGGATGTCGCGGATTTCGTGCGCGTTCTCCTTCTGGAGGAGACAGTTCAGCTCGACGTTTGCGAAGATCTCGCGGGCCGCCTCGACGCCGTCCAGGACGCAGTCGATGCCGATGCGGGTGCCGGCGATGGCCTTGAACGATTCGTCGGAGAAGTAGTGCAGCGACACCTTCACGGTGTCGAGTGGTGTCTTCGACAGCCACTCCTGGTGGGTGCGGACCCGGGTGCCGTTGGTGATCAGCGTGTACGAGCCGTCGGGGCCGCTCGGCCGCAATCCGGTCAGGACATCACGGGCGAGAGGTGAGGTCAGCGGTTCACCGCCAGTGAAGAACACGCGCTTCAGCCCGGCACCGATCGCCGCGTTGATGACGGTCAGGAACTCGTCGGCCCCGTAGTGGCGAGTACGCGGCTGCCGGGTCCGGTCGCGGCGGGTGAGAGGCGGGGGGACGTCGGCCTCGTTGTGGCAGAACCAGCAGGCCACGTTGCACCGGGGCGTGAGGGAAACGCGGAACTGTCCTCGCAGGGCGGCGAAGTTGTGCAGTGCGGTCCAGTCGATACGGGCGACAGGCGGGATGGTTGAGAGCATGTCGTGTGTGCCTCTCGTTCGGTTCGAGTGCGGCAAGAGCGCAGCAGATGGAGGCCCTGCCGCTGAATTGGTGCCTCATGCCCGTCCGGGGGGAGCCTGTGGTGGATCAGCGGGGTGCACCGGCCAGGGCGAGCGTGACGAGCAGGGCGCCGACAAGTCCGACGTAGACCAGGACGGCCAACCGCTGGCGCCATCCGCGTGACTGGCTCACTGGTCGGGTTGCCGGTCGCCGTCAGCCAGTCCCTCCAGGAACCTCTCCCACCCGTCTTCGGCGACCTCCCGCAGGCGCGGGCTCAAGCTGCCGTATGCGGGCTGGTCCTGGAGCTGACGGGCCAGCAGGTAGCGGCGGGGCAGGTCGGTTATGGCGTACTCCTCGGACTGGAGAGCGCAGTTGGCCGCAGGGGGACCGGGAGGGATGGCTGCGGCCATCTGTCAGGGGAAGCGGCGTCAACCTCCCTCCCGTGTACGAGGCCTGGCTGATTCCGCGTGATGAACCTACGGTCGCGCTGAGTGCGGTAGGACTGACTGTGGGTACGGGTTACGTCAGGGGCCGCACCGGGGAGCGCTCGATGGCTGCAAGACCAACCACCGGCACAATCGCGGGCTTTGTGCTGCGTACGGCGCGCGAGTCGGTCCCGCTCACACAGGCGTCGATGGCTGAGGCCCTCGGGGTGGACCTGGCCACGGTGCAGGGCTGGGAGTCGGGCCGGCGTCCGGTCGCGCATATGAAGGCGGTGGATCTGCTCGGTCTGCGGCGGCGGTTGGCCGGTCTCGGCGCAGACGCAGCGATCATCGCCCTGTTCGAGGCCGCGATGGACGCGGACCGGATCATCGGCGCCACCCTCACCGGTACCGAAGGGCCGCACCCGCTGGCCGAGTGGGTGCACACCCGGAACACGGCCCACATGCTCGCCTGGGCGCTCACGGGGACCCGGCCATCATCCCTTGCCGGGTTTCCCTCTCCGCGCCGGAGGGGCCCAGCAGCAGCGTCTCCTCTCCTGCCTGCACAGGACCGCGCGATGTTCTTCGAGCAGTTGCGAACCACGGCGGAAGCAGCGCCCCGGAACGACGCTCAGGGTGTGCTCCTGCACCGGCAGGCGCTGTATCTGACCTCGTACGACAAGAGCCCAGAAGCCGTGGCGTGGACGGCGCAGGCCCTGCACGCCCGGCGCGGTCTGCTCGCCCGGCGGGGGTGGACACCGCAATGGGCGGAGGCGCGCTCGACGGCTACTGCCCTCGCACGGCTCGGCGACCCCGTGCCACTCCTGGATTTCATCGAACGAGCGATTGTCGACGACGACGCAGGCGAGGCCGCGAACCTGAATTACTGGGCGTATTGGTTGGGTGGGACCCCGCTGCCGCAGTCCGACGACCGGTTCATGCGGGACCGGCAGCTGACCGGATGGGACCCCGTCACACTGCTGCGCGGGCTGACCAACGGCCTGCACCACGCCCCCGGGTACGTCGACCTGTACGCCCACACCATGTGGGCCCTGCTGACGGCCCACCCATGGCTGCCGCAGGCGTCTGGCCTACTCGTCCAGGACCTGGCGAAGCGTACCGAGCGCCTGCTGGACGGCGGCGGCATCTCCGAAAGATCCCGCCGCGAACTCACCGGAGTGCATTACGTTCTTCGTGATCGAACCTGACAGACCGGAGGTCACCACATGGCAGACGAGACGGCGAACGCGCAGGGAACGGCTGGGTTCCTCTTCGAGATGGGCGTGCTCAAGAACGCGAAGCGAACCGGCTGGTGGTTCACCGGGAACAACAACCCTGAGAGCATCGCCGAGCATTCGTTCCGCGTCGGAATCGTCGGCGCCGTCCTGGCCATGATGGAGGGAGTGGACCCCGCCAAGGTCGCCTTGATGTGTCTGTTCCACGACACACAGGAGACCCGGATCGGGGACATCCCGCATATCGGCCGCCGCTACATCGACGCGGCCACGAACGAGACCGTCACGGCCGACCAGGTCTCCGCCGCACACCCGGCGGTCAAGGCCGGGGTGCAGCGGGTGGTAGGCGAGTACGAGAGCGGCGGCACCCCCGAGGCGATCGTGGCGAAGGACGCGGACAAGCTGGAGTGCCTGGTGCAGGCGGTGGAGTACCGGGCCCAGGGCTACACCCTCGTACAGGACTGGATCGACACCTCCTTGAACAGCCTCAAGACGGCGTCGGCACAGGCGCTCGCGGAGGCCGCGCTGACCATGTCGCCGCTGGAATGGCGAAAGACCTTCCTGGGGCAGTAGTCAGGCACTGGGGCTGCGCCCCGCAGGCCTGCGCCTACGCCTCTGCACGCGCTGGACCTGGTCGAGATGGGCATGCACCAGGGCCAGAACTGGAACCTCGAAAAGTTGTCCACAGCCTGTGCGGAAGAATCCCGCTCCTCCTTCCTCCTCTCGGCCATGCCGGAACCCTTCGTCGGCGCGGTCGGCACCCCGGTGGCCCCGATCGCCATCCTCTGAGCCGGGCCACACCGTCCCGACCGGCCGACCGAGGGCCACGCCCGCAGCCGTCGCGCCCGCCCCGCACCCGACGCCCCGGGGTGGGGCGCACGGCTCCGCGCCCTCCGCGTCCGGATGGCGCCCTCACCCTCCGCCGAGCCGGAACCACACCACGGTCCCGCCGTGGCCCGCGATCACCGCCCAGTCCTCGCAGTACGCCCCCACGAGGGCGAGCCCCCGCCCCCGCACATCGAGCGGCCCGCCGCCGACCGGCCGCCAGGGCGGGCCGCTGTCGCGCACCTCTACGGTGATCCGCCCGCCCGTGACATCGACACCGACGCCGATCACCTCGGTCGGGGTGTGCCGGTACGCGTTGGTCACCAGCTCGGACGTACACAGCCGGGCCGCCTCCACGAGGTGCCCGAACCCGGCGCCCCGCAGGATCGACGCCACCCATTCCCTGGCCACCCGGGGCGTATCGGGCCGACTCGGCGCGACCATCCGGTAGCTGAGCCCTAACGCTTTCGCGTGCGTCACGTTCATCTCCCCTGGCAGACGATGCGGTCGCCGAGCACGCGCCCCGTGGCCCTGGCCACCTTCCGGCCAAATGGCCAGCAGGTGGCTGCACTTCGGGTACCAGCCCGGTTATCCGATGCCGGGAACGTAGGGCACAACATTGGGACGGCGCAACAGTGGGACAGCCGTAGCATCCGAACGAGTGGACCGCGGCGGGGCGGCCACGGCACACTCGTACCCGGAACAGAGGGAGGGGTCATGCCGCCAAGGAGCTACCCGACGGCCCGCCAGCAGCGACTGGGAGCCGAGCTTCGCAAGCTGCGCGAGAAGGCCGGCATGAACGGCGCTACGGCAGCGGCCTACTTGGGCGGTGAGCGTGCCCAGATCAGCCACATCGAGTCCGGCCGCTACGGAGTTAGCGACGAGCGGGTCCGCCGACTGGCCGCCCACTATTCGGCAACGGACAAGCACCTGGTCGACGCCCTTGCGGGCATGGCGGAGGAACGCACCAAGGGGTGGTGGAGCGAGTATCGACGCACCCTCTCACCAGGATTCCTGGACGTGGCCGAACTCGAATTCCATGCCGCCTATCTCCGCGTGATCGAGATGCTCTACGTACCGGGGCAGCTCCAGACCGAGGCGTACGCGCGCAGCCTGATCCGCAGCGGCATGTCCGACCTTCCGGCGGCGGAAGTGAGCACGCGCGTCGAACACCGCACGCGGCGCCGGATCATCTTCGACCGCCCGCGCCCCACCCCTTTCGAGGCGTTCATCCACGAGGCGGCCCTGCGCATGCGCTACTGCGACGCGGAGACCATGCGCGAGCAGCTGGCATTCCTCCAAGAGGTCTCGCGCTGGCCGTCGGTCACCGTCCGCATCATCCCGTTCGACCGGCAGATCACGGGCTCGGTGCACTCGATGCTCTACGCAGGGGCTGCCATTCCGGCGCTCGACACCGTCCAGATCGACACCGCATTCGACAGCGGCTTCCTGGACGCAGAGGCTCAACTCGTCAAGTACCGGGGGTTGCTCGAATCCATCGAGTCGATCGCACTCGGCACGGAAGAGTCGAGGGAACACATTCACCGCATCGCTCAGGAAGTGTGAGTCAAGGCGCATGACCGACGGAATCAAATGGCAGAAGTCCTCGTTCTCGGGGCCGGACGACAATCAGAGTTGCGTCGAGCTGGCGCCCGTCGCCGGCGCAATCAAGATGCGGGAGAGTGACGACCCGGACGTGGTCGTGACCACCTCGGTGGAAAAGCTGCGGGCCTTCATCCTCGGCATCAAGGCCGGGGAGTTCGATCACCTGATCTGACACGCCCCGCACCCCGGCGCCCCTCGCCTCCCCAGGCCAGGGGCGCCCGGCACGTTCCGGCACACCTTTGGGACGGCACACCATTGCGACGGGGCCGTCCGTGACGCTACCGTCGCAGTACGTCACCGCGCAGCGGGCGGCCCACCAGGCCGCGGGCACGAGTGGCGCAACTCCCCCCTGCCCTGCGCCGGTTGCGGGGGAGTCTCAGCGCCGCACCCGCACCGCCGCTCGCCGCGGCCCGGAGGGGGCGGCCCCGCCGCTTGGCAGGAGGCATCCGCATGCTCGCGCGACGACATCACACACCGCCGACCGCTCCCGCCCGGGACGCGACCGTGGCGATCCTGACCGGATTCTGGTTCGAGGCGCTCTGCTACGCGGACGCGTATGCAGCCCAGAGGCCCGAACTGCTGGACCGGGCCATGCTCGACACTCCCGAGGAAGCCGTCCGGCTGATCCGGGTGCAGATCCGGACCACGCACCGTTCCTAGCCAGTGTGCATGAGTGAGTCTTGGACCCATTCATGCTTTCTGGGTGCATCCCGAACGGTTTTGGATGCACTGGGTCCCCGCGTTCTCTTCCCACTCGGCGGCACGTCTCCAGGGGCGTGGTCCGTTGTGGGTGGGCGGTTGCCGTCACGCCTGCGGGTGCCTGGTCCGGCCTGGGCGGTCCGATGCCCCACACGATCACTCCGGTCGTGTGGGGGCGGTGCCGTCCGACGCCGGATCGGGTGCCCGAGGGCGCGTCGCCCGATCGCGATACCGGCGGCATCGTGACGGGACATCTTGCGGCGCGGGGTGACCAGCGGTTTCTGCCAGTGCTGGCCTCCCCACTGGGAGGTGTACGCGGGATCGACCGCGACGATAGCGAGGCCGTGCTCGCCGGCCATCGAGGCGAGTCGGGCTTTGAGCTTGCCGGTCGGGATGCCGGAGATGAGCTGCCGGAACCGTTTCCTGCTGCCGTGCTTCTCCCGTGTCTTCTCGGCGGTGAAGTCGAGGTCTTCGATCGCGATGGCCTTGACGCCGACACTTTTCGCCCAGTGCAGCAGCCTGGTGATGGCATGGCGGATCTGCGCATCGCGGTGATCGGCGTTGCCGGACAGGTCGTAGGGGAAGCGGTGCGGGTCACCGACGGGGTTGCCGTGCCGGTCGAGCCGGTAGGCGGCGAAGTGGTCGGCGTTGGTATCGACACCGACCACGCCCTTCGCACGGGCGGTGGCCAGCGGGACCGTCTGGACGACAGGGCGTTGCCAGGAGGCGGTCAGATACCAGCACCCTCGTGTGACGTCCAGATGGATCCGGTAGGCCACGGCCCGATTCGCTTCGATACGGTCGGCCCATTCCGCGCCCCGGTGCGCGAACGCGATCCGGCAGGCCAGAACGTACCGGCCATGCTTGGCGTTGGCCAGGTGCGCGAGCGGGCCCGGGAGCTTGATACTGACCTCGCCGTCGGGGGTCACGCGGATCGTCTCGTTCCCGAACCCTTTCCCGGACTCGCCATCAGCGGCGAGAAACCAGCGTTCAGCTTCCCAGCGGGCACGCCACTGCAACTCCGTGAGCTCGGCCGCCGCCAGATGGTGCCGGGTGTTCGCCAGCCGCTTCCCACCCCGGACCACCCTGACCCGGCCCGCCCGCCAATCGGCCACCACAGCCGCATGCAGCTCTTCCAGAGCCGCGAGACGCCGGGACTTGCGAAACCACTCGCTCCTGGAGCGGTAGCCGCCCGCAGCCCGCTTGGTGCCCTTCGCCCCGATCGGGAGGGCAAGGCGGTGGCGCAGTGTCCGGATGCCTGCGTCCAGGTTCTGGATGTGCGCAGCCTGGCAACGCCGGGCCAGGGCCCACTGATCGTGGCTGGCCCTGGTGATCGCCCCGGCGATCCGCGACGACGACTCCCCCGTCAGCCCCCTCTTGCGGGCCGCCCACGTGTCGGTGGAATGGTCGGGGCCGTCCGCGCACCGCTGCTTGAGGTCGCGGGAGGCCAGAGCGCCCTGATGCGTGCCGACCAGCCGCAGGACTTCCTCGTCCCCGGCACTCAGGCGCTTGAGGCGGTCACGTACCGCCACACCGGACGGACCAAGCGCCACAAAGGAGGGAGCGACAGTGCGCAACCTCTTGACCGGATCAGCCATCGCCGACCGCCGCGGACAGAGCCCTGCGCGCCCGCACCTTCGCGGAGCGCCAACCGTGCAAGCCGGCACAGAAGACTGTCAGCCAACTGCCCTCACGGAACCAGCGATACGCACCTTGGGGACGTACACCCCGCGCACTCGCCGACACCTTGAGATCCATACAGACGACCGTAACGACACTCACCCAAATGGACCATCACTCACAAGAGTGGACCATAGAACCAGCAGTTCCCAACCCCTTCGCCCTGTCTCCGGACGAAGCGGCCCGCGCCCTCGCCTGGTCCGACGGCGGCGGCCGGATCCCCGCGCTCGCCGCCCTGCACCGGGGCGAGGTCGCCGGTTTCAGCATCGTCCTGCGCGACGGGATCCGCGCCGAGTGGCGGGTCCGGCCCGTCGACTACCTCCGGCTGACCGTCGCACACCGGCCCGGCCCGTGAGGAGGCGGCGGCCTCGGAGGAGCGCCACCTCCGCGCCCTGCGGTCAGCCCTTGGCGCAGATCACGTCGTACGGGCGGCCCACCGCCATGGTGAGCTGCATCGGCTCGGTGGTGCCGGAGGGGCACTCGGCCTTCGTCTTGACCAGGCCGAGCACCTTGTACGCGCCCGAGCCGCCCGAGGCGCAGGGGACTTCCCGCGCCTGGTCGGTGACGCAGTCGCCCTGCACCAGCTGGCCGCCGCCGGCGCCGGCGTCGCCGGGGTGGTCGCCGCTCAGGTTGCGGCCGCAGACGGTGTTGGTGGGGATGCCGCCCGACTTCGCGGAGCCGTAGGTCATGCTCACCTGGATCATCAGGTCGGTGCCGGGCGGGCACTGGATCGCGCCCGGCAGGATGCTGGCGTCCTTGATGTCGATCGCCTTGAAGGTGGCTCCGGACGCCGAGCACTTCCGCGGCCGGTAGCCGTCCGGCGGGTTGTCCGGGTCGGGGCCTCCGCAGTCGCCCACCGCCCACGTGCTCGACGTGTCGGAGGAGGACTCCGGATTCCCCGGGTCCTTGGACGCCGCGGCGGAGGATGAGGCGGAAGCCGTGGCCGAGGGCTTGGCGTCGGTCTGGTCGCCGTCCTTGCCGAGCCACTGGGAGGCTCCGTAGATGGCTGCGGCGACCAGAACGAGGACGAGGAAACCGGGGAGCTTGCTCCCGCGGCGCCTCGGGGCGGGCGGAGGCGTCACCTCGTACGGGTTTGCCATGCGCTCCTCCTGCGGTGAGGGGTGGCCTTCGGGCTTCGGAGTGGCCTTCGGGGTGGGGCGACGCGCCCCGCACTGAGACACGTCATGGACACCTCATGGTTCCATGCGAGCCGAACGCCGACCTCACCGCTCAGGCGCAGAGCGGCGGATCGTCCGCCATGGGGCGGAAGGTCACCGAAAGGTCCGAGTCGTGGCGGACGAAGCGCGCCTCGACCGCCGAGACGAGCATCATCGTGCCCGCCGTGTACGGGTCGTCCCAGACGGCCGCGTCCACGGCATCGTCCGGCACTTCCGGATCGGCGCGCCACCAGCGGCCGCCGAACTTCGTGAACCGGATCCCGCAGTGCACGTACAGCTCGTGCGGGTACGGGACCCCGAGCGCCGGGCCCGTCGGGTCGACCGGCACGCTCGGCAGCACCGGAGACACGGCGGGTGGAGCCGGAGGCGGTGTCCGGGACCCGTCGGCCGGCCACCACGGCGCCGCCAGGGCGACCACCACCGCGGCGGCCACCGCCAGCGCGGCACCGGCCGCCCGCCGGCGCCCGCGGATGCGGCCGGCCTCACGGACGACGGCGTGCGGCGTCGGCACCGCGACCGGCACCGCCGGCCCGTCCGCCAGCGCGCGCAGGGCGCGGCGCAACTCTTCTTCGGGGTACCCGTTCACCGCGCCTCCGCCTCGCTCACGCTCGTACTCAGGTCGGGGTGGGACCGCAAGCGGGTCAGAGCCCGTGCGGCCAGGCTGGTCACCGTGCCGGTCGGGCAGCCCAGGATCTCGGCCGTCTGCTCGACAGTCAGGTCCTGGTAGTAGCGCAGCACCAGGACGGCCCGCTGGCGCCGTGGCAGGCCGAGCAGGGCGCGTTCGAGCAGGTCCGATGCGGCGACCGCCTCGGCGGTGGACTCCACGGAGCCGGAGCCGGAGCCAGAGACGGAGCCAGAGCCGAGGCCGAAGCCGGAGCCGGAGCCGCCCGCGGCGTCGGGCACGGCCGCGTGGGGCAGCTCGTGGTGCCAGCGCCTGCGGCGCCAGGTGCAGTACGTGGTGACCATGACCTTGTGCGCGTAGCCGACCGGTGCGTCGTACCGGCCCGCGCGGGCCCAGCGGTCGTACACCTTGGCCAGGGTCACCTGGACCAGGTCCTGTCCCAGATGCAAGTCGCCCGTCAGCAGCCGCGCGGTGCGGAGCAACGGGAGTCCCTGCGCCGCGACGAACTCCGCAAAAGTTTCTTCGGATGGCTCCACCCGGCAACACCCCCTCACCCTCAAGACGACCCGGGGGTGCCATCGCATTGCACGGCGGCGGTACGAACACACCGGGGGGGCAAGGAAATGGTGCTGCGGGTGGCGGCTGCGCGCATGCACGCCCCGAGCGCGGCACGGCGGCCGCCACCCCACGACCCGCACTCGTCAAGGCAGGACCGGCCCTTGGCGTCCCCTCGCGACGAATCGTTCAACACAAGAGTGATCACCAGTTGACGAACCGTCAACACCTCGTTAGAGGTACACGCGCGGTTCCCGGATCGCGTCGCGGATTTCCGGACCGTCCAGGGCCTGCCCCCCGGGCTCCCCGGCGACCTCGTCCGGGATCCCCTCCGCGGTCTTCTCCTCGCGGTCGATCTCGCACCAGATCCGCTTCCCGGCGCCCTCGCGCTGCCAGCCCCAGCGGTCCGCCAGCCCGTCCACGAGCTCCAGCCCGCGCCCGCCCGTGTCGTCCCCCGCGGCCTGCCGCGGGGACGGGGCCCGGTCGCTCGCGTCCGCGACCTCCACCCGCACCCCCGGCTCCCCGAAGAGCATGCGCAGCACGGCCGGACAGCCGGTGTGCACGACGGCGTTGGTGACCAGCTCGGAGATCAGCAGGATCAGCGTCTCCGCGAGCGGCTCGTCATCCCCTATGCCGCAGCCCGCGAGCCGGGAGCGGGCCCATCGGCGGGCCCGGCCGACCTCGGCGGGGTCCGGTCCTACCTCCAGCTGAACCTGAAGCACCTGCACCGCTCACACCATCCGAACCGGCGGACACTTCGCCTCGCGACAGGACGGAGTCACCGAGTGTGACCCCGTTGCGGAGCAGCATGGTTGACATACAGTCACCACAACAAGCGCTTCGGGCATATTCCAGCGTGAAGGAGTAAGCGTGGTGCATACTGTGCGGCGCTCGCGCCGCTCAACCGCTCGCATTCCCGGGAGCGTACCGGAGCGGCCCCCCGCCTCCGGGCCGTAATGAGGCGGGCGAAGGACACAAACCGATATCAACTCTCCGTAATCGGACATGCGTCCCGCGCCGTCCCTCCCGCACCCCTCCGTCACAGCGAGCGAGCACACCGCTCGGCGGGTTCCGCCTACGACGCCGCCCCCTACTCGGACGCCGCCGCCTGCTCTGACACTGCCACCTACTCCGCCGCCGCCTGCTCGGCCGCCGCCACCTACTCCGCCGCCGCCAGCAGCTCCGCCGCCAGCGTCTCCTGCGCCTGCGCCGCCGTCCGCCACTGCTCCGCCCGCACCCAGGCCCGCTTCAGGTGCAGGTGCACGTCCGCCTCCCAGGTGAAGCCCATCCCGCCGTGCACCTGGAGGCAGTCCCGGGCATTGCGCACGGCCGCCTCGTCGGCCAGCAGCTTGGCTGCGGCCACCTCCGCCGGATCCGCCGTCACGGCGGCCGCGTAGACCGCCGTACGGGCCACCTCCGCGCGCACCAGCATCTGTGCGCACAGGTGCTTGACCGCCTGGAAGGCCCCGATCGGCTGCCCGAACTGCTCGCGCTCCTTCGCGTACCGCACCGCCAGCTCCACCGTGCGCAGCGCGCTGCCGAGCTGCAGGGCCGCCGTCAGCAGCGCCCCCTCGTCCCGGTACGTCCCCGCCGCCACCGGCCGCGCCGGTACGGACACCCGTGCCAGCGGGGTCAGCGGATCCGCGGAGCGCACCGGCTCCCCGGCGCCGTACCCATCGGCTGGCTCGACGGGCTCCCCGTCCGCGCCGAGCACCGCGTCGGCCTCCCCGAGGTGGGCCACCAGTGCGCCCTCCAGGTCGAAGGCCGTCACCACGGCCTCCCCCTCCGCGGCCCCCGCGACCAGCCCGGCGGCCAGGTGGGTGGCGACCAGCGGGCCGGGCAGCAGGGCCCGCCCGGCCTCCTCGAAGACGAGGACGGCTTCCGGCAGCCCGAGCCCGACCCCGCCCCGGTCCTCCGGGAGCCGCAGCGCGAAGAACCCGGCTTCGCCGAGCTCCCGCCACAGCGCCCGGTCCACCGACCGGCCGGTGTCGGCCGCCCGGTCCACCGACGCGCGCAGCGCCTCGCGGTCGTAGCGGCCCGCCAGGAGGTCCCGTACGCCCGTCCGCAGGTCCCGCTGGTCCTGCGTCGGCTGGAAGTCCACGGAACGCTCACCTGCCCTTCGGAAGGCCGAGGATGCGCTCGGCCACGATGTTCTGCTGGATCTGCGAGGTGCCCGCCGCGATCGTGTACGAGAGCGAGGAGAGCCGGTCCAGGGTCCACTCCTCGTCCAGCGACAGGGACCGCGCCCCCAGCACCTCGGCGGCCGTGTCGTACAGCTCCTGGCGCGCGTGCGAGTACGCCAGCTTGAAGACGCTGCCGCCGATGCCGGGGACCCCGCCGGAGCGTTCCGACTCGCTGACGTTCCACTGGGTGAGCCGCCACAGGGCGCCGAACTCCCCGTACAGCCGCCCGAGCCGGCGCCGCAGCACCGGGTCGTCCCAGCGGCCGTTGGCCTTCGCGGCTCGGGCCAGCTCGCCCAGGGTGCGCCGGCAGGCGACGACCTCGCCGACGAAGGCGGTGCCGCGCTCGAAGGACAGGGTCACCATCGTGACCCGCCAGCCGTCGTTCTCCGCGCCGACCCGGTTGGCGACCGGGACCCGTACCTCGTCGAGGAACATCTCCGCGAACTCCGTGGACCCCGCCAGGGTGCGCAGCGGCCGGACCGTCACCCCCGGCGCGTCCATCGGCATGGCCAGCCAGGAGATCCCCCGGTGCTTGGGGGTCTCCGCGCTGACGGGCTCCGTCCGGACCAGCAGCTCGCACCAGTCGGAGACCTCCGCGTGCGAGGTCCATATCTTGGAGCCGGTGATCACGTACTCGTCGCCGTCGCGGACCGCGCGGGTGCGCAGCGAGGCCAGGTCCGAGCCCGCGTCCGGCTCGCTGAAGCCCTGGCACCACATCTCGTCGCCGCGCAGGACGGGCGGCAGCCAGCGCGCGCGCTGCTCCGCGGTGCCCTCGGCGGCGATGGTCGGGCCGGCGTGCAGCAGCCCGACGAAGTTCGCGCCGACGTACGGGGCTCCCGCGCACTCGGTCTCCTCCAGGTAGATCAGGTGCTGGGTGGGGGTGGCCCCGCGGCCGCCCGCGTCCACCGGCCAGTGGAGTCCGGCGTACCCGGCGTCGTACAGCCGGCGCTGCCAGCCCGCGTCGTAGGCGCGGCGGCCCGGCCAGTCGTCGGGCGAGGGCCTGGGGGGCAGCCCGGGAAGCACCTGCGCGAGCCAGGCCCGCAGCCGGGCCCGGAACTCGCGCTCCTCCTCGGTATAGGTGAGGTCCACTACGCCTACCGCCCCGTCCGCCGGTCCTTGTCGAAGTCAAGTCCGAGCATACGGATGGCATTTCCACGCATGAGCTTGTATACGGTTTCTTCGTCGAGACCCTTGACGTGGTCGAGGGCGACCTCCTTGGTGTGCGGGAAGGTCGAGTCCACGTGCGGGTAGTCGGTCTCGAAGGTGGCGTTGTCGCGGCCGACGACGTCCAGCGAGGCGATCCCGTGTTTGTCGCGGAAGAAGCAGCAGAACATCTGCCGGTAGTAGTACGTGGACGGCGGCTCGGGGATCAGGTCCCTGACCCCGCCCCAGGCCCGGTGCTCCTGCCACACGTCGTCGGCGCGCTCCAGGGCGTACGGGATCCAGCCCATCTGGCCCTCGCTGTAGGCCAGTTTCAGCGTGGGGAACTTGACGAGCACCCCGCTGAACAGGAAGTCCATCATCGAGGCCATGGCGTTGTTGAAGCTGAGCGCGGCCTGTACTGCGGGCGGGGCGTCGGGGGAGGCGGCGGGCATCTGGGAGCTGGACCCGATGTGCATGTTGACGACGGTGCCGGTCTCCTGGCAGACGGCGAAGAAGGGGTCCCAGTAGCCGGAGTGGATGGACGGCAGGCCGAGGTACGTGGGGATCTCGGAGAAGGTCACCGCCCGCACCCCGCGCGCGGCGTTGCGGCGGATCTCGGCGACGGCCAGGTCGATGTCCCAGAGCGGGATGATGCAGAGCGGGATGAGCCGGCCCCCGCTGTCCCCGCACCACTCCTCGACCATCCAGTCGTTGTACGCGCGCACGCAGGCCAGGGCCACTTCCTTGTCCTTGGCCTCGGCGAAGGTCTGCCCGCAGAAGCGCGGGAAGGTCGGGAAGCACAGGGAGGCCTCGACGTGGTTGAGGTCCATGTCGAGCAGCCGCGCCTTGGGGTCCCAGCAGCCGCGCCGCATCTCTTCGCGGGTGATGCCCTCCAGGGTCATCTCGTCCCGGTCGAAGCCGACGGCGGCGATGTTGCGCTTGTACGGGAACTTCAGGTCCTCATAGATCCACCAGTCGGTGGGCGGGCCGTCGGGGTCCATGGTGATCACGTACTTGCCGCCGGTGTAGGCGAGCTCGCCGATGCCGGCGGTGAGCGCCTTGGGGCCGCGGTCGCGGTACTTGGCCGGCAGCCACACGTCGAAGAGGTGGGCCGGTTCGATGACGTGGTCGTCGACGCTGATGATCCGAGGCAGTTCCATGGTGTCCCCTCGCTGAAGCCGAAACTGAACCTGATGCCGAACCTGACGGCGAATCCGATGCCAAATCTGATGGAGCGTCAGAAATCTGGAACCAAGCTAGCCCCCCGCCCCTGGACCGACAAGCGTCCGCGCCCTACGCTCTGCGCTGGATCTGACTATCCGTCAGGTACACGTGGCGGCCAAGGGGAGGCGGGTCCGGGATGACGGACAACAGCACCGCAGTCGAACTCAGCCGGTCCCGCACGCTCTGGGACCTCATCACCCGCCGGGCATCCATGACCCCCGACGCCCCCGTCCTCATCGAGGCCGCCGAAGACCCCGCGAACGACCGGCGGCTCACCTTCGGCGAGCTGCGCGACCGCTCCGAGCAGGTCGCCGCCGGCCTCCACGCCATGGGGGTGCGCCCCGGCACGGTGGTCGCCTGGCAGCTCCCCACCCGCATCGAGACCGTGCTGCTCTCGGTCGCCCTCGCCCGCATCGGCGCCGTCCAGACCCCCGTCATCCCCTTCTACCGGGACCGCGAGGTCGGCTTCGCCCTGCGCGAGTCCAAGGCGGAGTTCTTCGCCGTCCCCGGCGTCTGGCGCGGCTTCGACCACACGGCGATGGCGCACCGCCTCGGCGCCCGCGGCGTCTTCGAGGCGTACGACTCGCTCCCGACGGGCGACCCGGCGGTACTCCCCCCGCCCCCCGGAGAAGGCGTCTCGGTCCGGTGGATCTACTGGACCTCGGGCACCACCTCGGACCCCAAGGGCGTCCTGCACACGGACCGCTCCCTCATCGCGGGCGGCTCCTGCCTGGCCCACGCCCTGCACCTGTCACCGGACGACGTCGGCTCGATGGCCTTCCCGTTCGCCCACATCGCCGGACCCGACTACACGGTGATGCTCCTGCTCTACGGGTTCCCGGCGGTCCTCTTCGAGAAGTTCGCGATGCCCGGCGCACTGGACGGCTACCGCCGCCACGGGGTCACCGTCGCCGGCGGCTCCACGGCCTTCTACTCGATGTTCCTCACCGAGCAGCGCAAGGACCCCTCCGCCAAGCTCATCCCCACCCTCCGCCTCCTCGCGGGTGGCGGCGCGCCGAAGCCCCCGGAGATCTACCACGCGGTCGTCCGCGAACTGGGCTGCCAGCTCACCCACGGGTACGGCATGACGGAGGTCCCCATGATCACGATGGGCGCCCCGGACGACACCGCGGAGCACCTCGCCACCACCGAGGGCCGGCCGCCGGAGGGCATGTCGATCCGCATCACGACCCCGGAGGGGACGCTCCTGCCCCCGGACACCGACGGAGAGGTCCGGCTGCGCGGCGAGGCCGTCTGTCAGGGATACCTGAACCGCGACCAGAACACCGGTGTCTTCGACGCCGACGGCTACCTGATCACCGGCGACCTCGGGCACCTCACGAAGGACGGCTACCTGGTCCTGACGGGCCGCAGCAAGGACGTCATCATCCGCAAGGGCGAGAACATCTCGGCGAAGGAGATCGAGGACCTGATCCACCAGCTCCCCGCCGTGGCCGACGTCGCCGTCATAGGCCTGCCGGACCCGGAACGCGGCGAACGCGTCTGCGCGGTCGTCGAACAGCCCCCGGGCGCAGCCCCGCTGACCCTGGCCGACGTGACCACGCACCTCCATGCGGAGGGCCTCTCCACCCACAAGCTCCCGGAACAACTGGAACTGGTCGAGGCCCTGCCCCGCAACGACGCCCTGCGCAAGGTCCTCAAGTACAAACTCCGCGAACGCTTCGCGTAGTTCACATCGCCGCCCACCCGGCCGGAAGAGGATCCGGCCGGGGGTCCTGGAGATAGCCGACCCCCAGTACCTGCGCCGGATCGATCGGGACGGGTGCGGGGGCTTTCTGCGTGCTTCCTGAGGTGCGAATAATCGAGAATCACCCCGGACAGCGGCCCCTCGGGTTCATCATGCTTGCGCTGTTGTGTCCGACGACGAGGGGAACAGCCATGGCCAGGCGACTGCGGGTCCTCGGGAGCACGTCCGGAGTGGGCGACTGCCCGACGCTCTATGAGGACCTGGACACTGGGGAAGTGCTCGTACAGGGGGACGCGGTGACCGACCCCATGGACGTGGCGCAGCTCAAGTACGTCAAAGAGGAGGAAGCGTTCGTGGTTGTCCCTCGGGCGCTGCTGGCGAACTTCTCCCCGAGGGAGGTCACGCACGTGCCGGAGTTCGTTCCGCAGCAGAAGATCAGCGAGTTCATCAACGACGGGTTCGAGCACACTGCCTGGCGGCTGGAGACCCGGAGTGGTTACGCCTCCGATCAAGCCATGCCGTCCTACCAAGAGTTCCTGCGGACCGGTGACACCGCCGGGGAGGTCGGGCACCCGTGGTTCGCCAACGTGCGGCGCATGGTCGACAGTGGCAAGCGGTTCGAGCGGGTTCGGATCGTGGACAACCCGCCGACCATTGGACAGCAGTACCTACTCGCGTGCGCCCGGACGAACGTCTCAGCCGGCGAGGACATCCGGCACCTGTGGCGGGACGACGCCGAGCGTTACGGCGTGAATCTCTCGGACTTCTGGCTGTTCGACTCCCGCACCGTGGCACGCTTCCACTTCGAGGGGGAGCGCACCATCGGCATGGAGCTGATCACTGACCCGGCCGAAGTACTGCGAGCCTGCCAGACGCGGGATGCCGCATGGCACCACGCGCTCCCGTACCGGGAGTTCACGGCTCAGGTACCGTCCGCTGAGTGAGTACGGACTTCTCGCAAGCCCGGGTTTCCCTCGGTGCGCGCCTACGGGAGCTGCGCACCGAGGGTGGGATCACGGGTCGCGAACTGGCTGACCGGCTTGAGTGGGGACAGTCCAAGGTCAGCAAGCTGGAAAACGGAAAGCAGACGCCGACCGTCGCCGATCTCACGGCATGGGCCGAGGGGACCGGGAACCCGGGAGCAACAGGCGAACTGGTCGGGCGCCTGCGTGGACTGGAGACGCAGTACCGATCCTGGCGTCGACAACTGGCCGGCGGATACCGCGCTGTACAGGAAGCGCACTGGGCACAAGCACAGAAGACGCACTCCCGCCGCAGCTTCGACCCCTCACTGATACCGGGACTCTTGCAGACCGCCGAATACGCACGTTCCGTCCTGACTCGGTACTCCACGATCCATACCGCCCCCAGGGACATCGAAGCTGCCGTGCAAGCACGCATGGGGCGCCAAGACATCCTCACGGATCAGGGCCGGTCGTTTCACTTCCTCATCTGGGAGGGAGCGCTACGCGCCCGGCCCTGTCCACCCACCGTGCTCTCCGCACAGCTCGACCGGATCGTGGGGCGGCTCGGATCGGGGAATGTCAGGGTGGGGATCGTGCCCTTCGAAGCGGACATGAACGTACCCGCCGGGGTCGGGTTCTCCGTGCATGACGACAGCCTCGTGATCACCGAGACATGGCACGCCGAGATGTGGTTGGACGATCCGGAGGACGTTGCGCTGCACGTTCGTGCGTGGGAGGCATTGGAGAGGAACGCTCTCTACGGAGCCGAGGCACATCGTGCGCTCGTACGGGCAAAACAGTTCTTGAGCCCGCGAGAATAACCGCGAATACGGCCCCTCAGGCTTCCCCCGCCTTGCCTAGCGTTCTGGCACACAGAGCCAGATGCGAAGGGCGGGACGGTGAGCCGAGACAGTACGAACATCACCGGGCGTAACGCGATGACGCTGCGCGTTTCTCGGGACAGCGGAAGGACACACAGCCCCGAGACCATCGCGACGAACGATCCGCCATCCCGTAGTCGGTTCTACCTCCGAACGCTCCGGGCGGTACCCAGGGCCCGGGACTTTACCCGGGTCGCCCTGGTGGACTGGCGGGTGGACAGCCGTACGGACGAGATCGTGCAGTGCGTGAGAGAGCTGGCGGCCAACGCCGTCCGTCACGGAGCACCACCCGGGCGCGGTTTCCTGCTGAAGCTGGTGCACGACGGACCAGTCATTCGGGCAGAGGTGCACGACAGCGGCGAACCGATGCCCCACCTCCCTCGAACCGGTGCGAGCACCGACGCGACGACCGGGCGGGGGCTGCTGCTTGTGGCTGCGCTCTCGGACGCATGGGGCGTGCGGGAGCGGAACCCCGGCAAAGCCGTCTGGACCGAGTTCCACCGCTGACAGAGAAGGGGCACCCATGGAATCTGCCGATCGTGCGCGGCTCGACACGTATTTCGGCAAGGTCGCCGAAGCGTTCACGCCTCACGAACGCCCGTCCTCGCTGCTGATCACTCATCTGCTGCCCGAGCGACCCGCGTTCGTCGGGGCCGTGGGCAAGGTGTCGCACCTGCGGGCCGTTCTGCCCAAGCCGAAGTCCATCCACGCTAGCGCTCGCCGAGAGATCGAACGGACCGTAGCGTGCGACGAGCTGTCCCGCGATATGTTCAGCGACCCCGACACCGCCGTGACGTACCTGGAGACCAGGACGGCCGGAGAGAGCGTCGTTCTGCTCGACGTGGGCGGCTACTTCGCTCCCTCGCTGGACGCGCTGTGCGAACGCTTCTCGGGAACCATCCTCGGCGTGGTCGAGGACACCGAGAACGGACACAAGCGCTACGCCGAGCGGGACAAGCTGCCGTGCCCGGTCGTCTCGGTGGCCCGTAGCCCTCTCAAAGACCCGGAAGACTTCTTGGTCGGACAGTCCGTCGTGTTCTCCGCCGAAGCGCTGTTGCGGCAGCGCGGGGACATCCTGCACGGGCGCCCGGCCCTGGTCCTCGGGTTCGGCAAGCTCGGGTCCAGCATCGCCCGTCTGCTGCACGTCAAGGGCGTTCGGGTCATCGTCTACGACATCGACCCCGTACGGCGCGCACAGGCCATGTCACAGGGCTTTGAAGTGGCCCGGGACCGGGACCAGGCCATAGCCACGGCTGGACTCGTTCTCTGCGCGACGGGGGCTCTCTCGCTGCGTGGCGAGGACTTCCCGCAGCTCAAGAACGGGGCCTACGTGGCGACCGTGACCAGCTCGGAAGACGAGTTGGAGCTGAGCGGACTGCCCTCGGGCTACATCCGTGACAGCGCCGGCGAGCACGTGAGTCGCTACAGCACGACCGGGCACTACTTCTATCTGCTGAATGGGGGCGAGGCGGTCAACTTCATCCACGGCGCGAGCGTTGGACCGTTCATCTTCCTCGTTCAGGCCGAGATCCTCGCGGGCGCGGCCATGCTGGCGCGCGGCGGGCTGGAGGCCGGCATGTACGAGGTACCCACCACCGACCGGGAAGCCATCGCGGCTACCTGGCTCCACTACTACAACAGGTGATTCGATGCCCATCACGGCAGACCACATCCGTACGACCCTCGCCGAGTACACCGACGTGCACCCCGAGGACAAGCATGCGCTCGCCCCTCTGGCCGAGCTCCTGGACCGGGACGCAGACGTGACCAGCCGGAAGGAGTTCCGTGGGCACGTCACAGCGGGCGCTGTGCTCGTCAACGACCGGGGTGAGGCGCTGTTCATTCATCACAACGCGCTCGGCAAGTGGCTGACCCCGGGCGGACACCTTGAGCCCGAGGACGCGAACCTGTTGGGCGCAGCACTCCGCGAACTGGTCGAAGAGACGGGAGTGACCCTCAGCATGGCTCCTGTCCAGCCCGCGCCCGTGCACATCGACGTACATCCGATCCCCGCGAACGACAGCAAGGGCGAGGGCGCCCACTGGCACGCGGATTTCCGGTACGTCTTCCGCGCGACCGGCGACCAGCCCGTGACGCTCCAAGAGGAGGAAGTCAGCGGCTACGCCTGGCGCAGCGTGGACACCATCACTGACGAGATGCTGCGGGCTCGGGTCGCCGCATCGCTTCGGTAGTCCAGCCTCCGCTCTCAGCCGGAACAGCAAAAGGCCCCGTTCGCCTGCCACTTCGTTCGGCAGGTTGGCGGGGTCTTACGTCGTGTATCGCGATGCAGCCAGGGTGTACGTGAACTCGCCCGCGCTCGGCCCCCGAGCAACGGTGCCGTCGTTCAGCTGCGTGACCACCGAGCGATGCGGACTCCACACCGCGTGGGCCATAGGTCCGGCTCCTCCTCGCGGTCGACGAAGATCCAGCCGCCTTCCTCGGCCGCCGAAGCCGCCTTCGCGGCCGGACCGGGACCGGTGGCGTTCCTACGCGGCCAACAGGCCCACGGGGCCGCCATGGCCGGAGGCGTGTAACAGGGGTAACCCCCATGGGAGGGCGAACTCCCGGGAATATGAAGCATAGTTCACATCGCTGGCCATGGCTGGTATATGCCGGAAGGGGTGCGCTACCGTCCCGGATCAACACGAACTCAACAGAGTCAGGTGACCCCGGCGGTGCGCCAACACCCCGGGGCCCGACACCGAAGGAAGAGGCCTTCCGTGCGTATCCAGATTAGCCCCCGCAAGCGTGCCTTCACCGTCCTCGGCAACGAAGTTCTCCGGGACCGGCGCCTCAGCTTCACGGCCCGAGGCATCCTCGGATACCTCCTCTCCCTTCCCGACGGCTCCCGCGAGGACGTCCGTACGCTCGCCGACAAGCACCCCGGGGTGGGGCGGCGCGGAGTCGCCAAGGCAGTCGACGAACTGGTCCGGTACGGGTACTACCTGCGGCGGACCGTGCGGGACCCGGAGACCGGACACGTCCGCACCGAGACCTTCGTCTACGACACCCCGCACACGGACGACCGCCCGGAACCTCCGCAGCCCGACCCGGACCCCGCTCAGGCCACAGACCCGGGAACCGGTGAGAGGGAGGGCGGAGAGACGGGAGCGTCCCCCTTGGGGACAAAAACTACGGGAGAAGAACCCTCCCTCCCCGAACCCGTCAAACTGACGGCGGCCTCCAGCCGGGGAGCCGCGCTCCTCGCTCGCATCGCGAGGTACGAACCCCGCCTCGCACTCAGCGCGACCGAGGCGCTCGTGCTCGCCCCACTCGCCGAACAGTGGCTCGCACACGGAGTGTCCGAGCTGGAAACCCGCTCGCTGCTCACCGACGGCCTGCCGCGGTTCGTCTACTCGGCCCGCGCCCTGCTCGCGGACCGCCTCGGCCGCAAGCTCCCCGCGCCACGGGTCCACAAGGACCCCGCCGCGCCCGCCGCGCCACCCGCCGAATGCGGCATCTGCCACGACCCGCACCCCAGCCCGGACGCCCCCTGCCGCAGCTGTGCGGAACCCCGCACGACGGCCCCTACGGCCCCGCTCTCCCCCACCGAGGTCGCCTCCCTGGCCGACATCGCCCGCCGCGCCCTGCGCGGCATGCCCGCCCTCACGACCCAGGGCTGCTCTCAGCCGACGTGAGTGCGGGCTAGACGGTGCTCGCGGCTGCCGCCGCCAGCGCGGCGACGCGGGGGGCGAGGGAGGGCGCAGGGGGCTCGTCCAGGAGGAACACCCAGGCGAAACAGGAGCCGAGCACGGCGGCGTGGACGAGTGCGGGGTCGGCGGGCGAGGTCAGTTCGCCGCGCGCGAGGGCGCGGTCGAGCAGCCTTGTCACCTCGGCTCGCTCGCTGGCGATGAAAGTGTCCTGGAAGCGTGCGGCGATGTCGGGCTGCTGCTTGATTTCCGCGAGCAGGCCGGGGAGAGCGGGGGTGACCGCCGGGTCGCAGAAGAGTCGCAGGATCAGGTCCGCGAGCGCGGTGAGGTCCCCGAGCAACGATCCGGTGTCCGGCAGTGGTTCGGTTTCGCGCCCGTGGACGAGCGCGGAGAAGACCAGTTCGCTGCGCGAGGCGTGGCGGCGGTAGATGGCCGCTTTGCCCACGCGCGCCTTGGCGGCCACCGCGTCCATGGTCAGCGCCGCGTATCCCGACTCCTGCACCAACTCGCGTACCGCGTCACGGATCGCGTCGTCCACGCGGGTCTCCCGTGGCCGGCCGGTGGGTTGCTTCGAGGGCTTCATGGCCCCATGATACGAAACTATGAGTATCGGAACTAGCGGTAACGTAATCATGTCGGCAGGCGGGACCCGCGCACGCACCCTGAACACCTGGGCCGGGCGCAGCATGACCGCCATCGGCACCGCGCACATCGTCCTGTTCAGCGTCAGCACGTGGTCGAGATGGGGGGACTGGCTCGGCGGTGAGCTGCGCGGAGCCGACATCACGGACCCCGCCATCGTCGCCTCACGGGCCGACTTCTGGGCCCTCCCGGGCAGTCTCGCCGTGCCGCTGATCCTGCTCGGACTCCTCGTCACGCGGATGGCGCGCGCCGGCCAGGGGATCCCCCGTTACGCGGGCTGGATCCTGGGCGCATGGGTCCTCGTGAGCGCCTGGATCCTGGGACCCTCCGGCTTTGTGCTCGGCCTCGTACCGGCCGTGCTGCTCATCCTCGCGCAGCGCACGCCCTCCCGGGCCGCCCGCTCCTGAACTCGGACCTGGCCGAGCGGGGCCTTGGGGCGATAGCGAGCTCGTCCGTTCGCACGACCGGACCTCGCCGCCGCCCCTGCGCGCCGCAGACGTTACGCGTCCGGCGCCGCCACCCCGCAGTAGCCCGCGAAGGCCGCCAGGATCTCGTCCTCCGTGATGCGGCCGTCGCCGTCCGCGTCCAGGGCCGCCGCGACCGGGTCCGCCAGCTCCACCGGCGTGCCCAGCACGCGCAGCACGCGGGCCGTCGCCGCCGGGGTCGCGCCGGGCCCGTCCGGGTCCGCCGCCGCGATCACCGCGCGCAGGAACGGCCGCGCGATCTCCGCGAACCGGTGCGGGTTGTCCCGCAGCCGCTTCGCCGCGCCCGTGACGAACTCCTCGCGGGACACCCGCTGGTCCCCGTCCACGTCCGCGATGCCGGCCATGCCCTGCCAGAAGGCCTCCGCACCTGCGAAGACGGCCTGGCCCTTGTCGGACCGGGCGGCGACGGCGAATTCGGCCAGGACCGCCCTGGCCGCCGTACTGAAGTCCTCCCGGTCGATGTACCCCGACCCGTCCTGGTCGAAGGTGGCGAAGCGGGCGGCGATCTTGCGCTCGTATTCTGCGCTGTCCATATTCGGCGTTCCGCCTTCACATATGCGGTGGGGTGCAGTTCAAGACAGGACAGGAGCGTAAGCCCTACGTGGCCTGCGCGTTAAGCGAAGCGGGCAAGGAGGTGGCCGCATCGAACCAGCGCACGAGGAGCGCGGTGGGGCGCGTACGCATGTACCCATGCGGCGGGCCCCGCATCCGCGTTCACGCCGTGCGACGCCTCTATCACGCAGGGCGCGGTTCCTGGACGAGGTTCTGGCAAAACGGGCGCACACCGCTTCATGCCCACTACATTCGAGTGGTCGACACACGGCTGAAACCGGGAATCCGGCTGGGGGCACGATGCCGAAGGACGCACCACCGCGCTGGGACCGCCGCATGCAACAACGCCTGGCCCGCGGCGAGGCCGCCGCGCTCGGAGAGCTGTACGACCGCTTCGCCTCGCTCGTGCACAGCCTCGCCCACCGGGTGCTCAACGACGAGAAGGCCGCCGACCGGGTCACCCGCGAGGTCTTCGGGTACATCTGGGAGAACCCCGACGCCTACGACCCCAAACAGGGCTCCATGCGTTCCTGGGTCGCCCGCATCACCCAGGGCCAGGCCGTGGCCCGCCTGCGCCAGGCCGAACTGGGCAACGGCTCCCGCGAGGAACTGGAGCAGAAGGTGCGCAGCGCCAACGCGGCGGCCCGCGCCGACTTCATCGTCACCTCCATGCCGGCACCCCTGCGGGCCGCGCTCGAACTCGCCTACTTCAAGCGCCGCGACTACCGCCAGGCCGCCGCCGATCTCCAGATCAGCGAGGACGAGGCCCGGCGCCGGCTGCGCCTGGGCCTGCAACTGCTGTCCACGGCCAACGCCGTGCCCCGCGACGACACCGTGCCGCCCGGGTACGGCCCCTCCGGATATGGAACGCCCCGATGACGACGCCACCGAGCCCCTTCGGCGAAGACGACGGCGAGGAGTACGAGCGGCCGCCGAACCCCGGCGGCGGCCCGGCGCGCATACCGGGCCCGCGCGGGGCGGCCGACGACCTCGACCTCTCGGGGCCGGGGTACGTGCCGTCCGCCGAGGGGCCCCTGGACCCCGACGGGCCGGCCGACCCCGACGGGCCGGTGGACCTCGACTCCCTGGACGCCCTCGACGCCCTGGACGATGCCGAGTACGCGAAGTTCACGGAGTACCCGGTGGTGACCTCCTTCCCGGCCGCACCGGCACCCGCCGAGCCCGAACCGGAGCCCGAGCCCGAGCCCGAACCGGAGCCCCTCCCGGCCGCGCCGCCGCCCAGCCACGCCGTACTGAAGTCCCTGCTCGGCGCCTGGGCCCTCGCGGCCTGCTCCGCGGAGGAGACCCAGGCCGTCGAGGACCACCTCACCGAATGCGCGCCCTGCGCCGAGGAGGCGCTGCGGCTGCGCGACGCCGTGGGGCTGCTGCACCCGGAGGAGAGCCTCGACCTCAAGCCGCTGCTGCGCTCGCGCGTGCTGGAGGACTGCCTCGGCAAGCGTCCCGCCCGCATCCCGGTCCCGGTGTGGGCGAGCCCGTACGACACCGAGACGGCGCGGCTCGACGCGCTGCTGCGGGACTTCGGGGACTCGGAGTGGCACACCCCGGTCCGGCTGAAGTGGTTCGAGGAGGAACGCCGCCAGACCCGCCGGACCACGGTGGCCGGGGTCATCGGGCACCTGCTGGCGGTGGACGGCCTCGTGGCCTCCGCGCTGGGCCTGGACGACCCCCTGGGGGCGGAGGCGTCCGCCGGCACCCCGGCCGAGCGCACGGAACGGTTCTGGGAGGACTCCCCGTGCCCGACCACCCGCCGGGTCCGCGAGCCGTGGCGGGAGCAGGGCCACACCCTGGTCCGTACGGTCTCCTTCGCGGGCCGCGGGGTGGCCGAACTGGACGTGGCCTACGGCGGCTTCGCCCTGCCCCTCGGGGACGCCTTCCTGGAGCGCGCCTTCGAGTGCTGGGTGCACGCCGTGGACATCGCGGAGGCGGTGGACTATCCGTACGGGCCGCCGTCCGCGCCCCACCTGAACCGGATGATCGACCTGGCGGCCCGGCTCCTGCCGGCGGCCCTGGCCGGGCGACGGCGGGCGGGACTGGCCGCGCCCGCGCGCGGGCTGGTCGCGGCGGGCGCACCGGGCCGGACCCTGCACCTGGAGATCGAGGGTGCGGGAGGCGGCGGCTGGGACATCGCCCTGGACTCCCCCGCGGCGAGGCCCTCACCGGACCACACGGTGGCCCGGATCGCCCTGGACGGCGCCGAGTTCTGCCAGCTCGCCGCGGGCCACATCTCCCCGGAGGACGCCGCGGTCGGCCAGAACGGCGACCGGGAGGCGATCCGCGACGTCCTCTTCGCGGCGGCCTCGCTCAGCCGGATGTAGGGCGCCCGCCCTGCCGACCGGGCCCGGTCGGCGGTTACGTGAAGACGACCGTCCGGGTCCCGTTCAGCAGGACCCGGTGCTCGCTGTGCCACTTCACGGCCCGCGCCAGCGCCTGGCACTCCACGTCCCGGCCGATCGCCACGAGCTGGTCCGGGGTGACCTCGTGCCCCACCCGCTCGACCTCCTGCTCGATGATCGGGCCCTCGTCCAGGTCCGCCGTCACGTAGTGCGCGGTCGCGCCGATCAGCTTCACGCCCCGGGCGTGCGCCTGGTGGTACGGCTTCGCGCCCTTGAAGCTCGGCAGGAACGAGTGGTGGATGTTGATGATCCGCCCGCTCAGCTCCTTGCACAGGGTGTCCGACAGCACCTGCATGTACCGCGCGAGGACCACGAGATCGACCTCCTCGGCCCGCACCAGCTCCAGCAGCCGCGCCTCCGCCGCCGCCTTCGTGTCCTTCGTCACCGGGATGTGCACGAACGGGACCCCGTACGAGCCGACCAGTTCCTCGAAGTCGGTGTGGTTCGAGACCACGGCCGCGATCTCCACCGGCAGCGCGCCGATCCGGTGCCGGAAGAGCAGGTCGTTGAGGCAGTGCCCGAACTTCGACACCATCAGCACGATCCGCATGCGCTCGTCGGAGCGGTGGATCTGCCAGTCCATCCGGAAGCTGTCGCCGATCGCGGCGAAACTGGCCCGCAGCTTCTCGACCGTCACCGGGGCGTCGGCCGCGAAGTGGACCCGCATGAAGAACAGGCCGGTGTCGCGGTCGCCGAACTGCTGGCTGTCCTCGATGTTGCACCCGGTCATGAACAGATAGCTGGACACGGCGTGCACGATGCCCTGCTTGTCCGGGCATGAGAGGGTCAGTACGTACTGCTGCGTGGCCTGGGGCTGCGGGTCGTCGCTCATGACCCCACAGCCTTCCACATCACACCGCGCGCGTGAGGATCCTCAGGACGTCCAGCGAGCGCGGCCGCGCGTCCGGGTCGTCCCCGTCCACGGTCGCCAGCCGTACGTGGGCCTCGCGCGCGGCCCGTACCGCCTCCGGCCAGGCGTGGTGCTCCAGGTATCCGGAGACCGGGGCGTCGGGGCCGATCTGGTGCATGATCCGCAGCACCCGCAGCACGGCGAGGTCCACGAGGGCCGCCTCCTGCGAGTCGCGGAAGATCGTGCCGACGTACTTCTCCGCGGACCAGCTGTCGAGCCAGGTGTCCTCGACGAGCCGGTACACGGCGTCGGTGACGTCCCCGTACCCCTCGGCGCCGGCCAGCCAGGTGTCCTCTTGGAACGCGGGGTCGGAAAGCATGTGCAGCGCCGAGCGCACGTTGCTGCGCCAGCGCCACCACGGCATGTCGTTGAGGGGCATGCCGCCCATGGTGGAGGAGCGGCCGCCGTGGCGGGAAGAGTTCTTCGAACCTTGGGCGAATGTCACGCTTTCGATCGTACGTTCCCGTCCGGCGTGATCTTCAGGCGCCCGCACCCGACGGCCCGGACCCGACCGGTGCTCACCGAGCGTGCGGGTGACCCCCGTAATTCACCTCGACGTCACCCGATGTTGCGCACACCTCACACTTCAGTTACCCGGGGCGCGGAATGGTGCATGCACATGACCACCCGGCGAAGCGCAGCGGCACTCTCCCGAACCTTTCTGGCCCGGACCACGGCCATGGCGATGGGCGCGTGTCTCGTCGCCGGCTGCGGGGCGCTCCCCGGAGGCTCGGGGGGCTCCGGGGGCGCCGACACCCTCACCGTCATGACCTTCGCCCCGGAGGACTCCAGGGCGACCAACATGCCCGGCCTGCCCGGCATGGCCAAGGCCTACGAGCGCTGGGTCAACTCCAAGGGCGGCATCAACGGCCGCAAGCTCCGCGTCCTGACCTGCAACGAGCGCAACACGCCCACCGGCGCCGCCGACTGCGCCCGCAAGGCGGTCGCCGAGAAGGCCGTCGCCATCGTCGGCTCCTACAGCCAGCACGGACGGGCCTTCCTGGCCCCGCTGGAAGTCGCGGGCATCCCGTTCATCGGCGGGTACGGGCTCTCCCCCGAGGAGTTCCAGTCCCCGCTCTCCTACCCGGTCAACGGCGGCCAGCCCGTCCTGGTGGCCGGCGCCGGCCACCAGCTGGGGCGCACCTGTGCCAAGGTCGCCCTGGTCCGCCCCGACACCCTCGCCGGCGACTCCCTGCCGGGCCAGCTCAACGCCGGCCTCAAGGCCAACCAGATGGCCGGGGCCAGCGACATCCGGGCCTCCGAGGACTCCGCGGACCTGCGCGCCCAGGCCAGCGAGGCACTGACCGCCACCTCCCCCGGCGGCGCCTCGAAGGGCGACGCCTCCTCCGCGAAGGACGGGAAGGACGGGAAGGAGAAGGGCTGCGTGGCCGCCGTGCTCGGCGCCCGCACCGAGACCTTCTTCGACGCCTTCCGCCGCGCCGACGTCCAGAACCGCAAGCCGCAGATCTCCTCGGTCCTCGGCTCGGTCAGCCAGGCCCTGGTGGACCGCACCGGCGGCAAGGAGAGCCCCTTCGAGGGCGCGTACGTCACCAGCTGGTACCCGGTGTCCACCGACCCGCTCTGGACGCAGATGCGCAACGTCATCTCCGACCACGCCTTCGGGGACAACGCCGTGGAACCCGACGACAGCGGTGCCCAGAACACCTGGATCGCGTACACGGTGTTCAGCGAGATGGTGAAGCGGTTCAAGGAGGACGAGGACATCACCGGGCGCACCCTCACGCGCAAGCTCAACCAGGCCGAGCCCGTCGAGACCGGCGGCCTGACCCCCGACCTCAGCTGGCGCTACCAGGACATGCGCGCCGTCTCCGGCTTCCCCCGCATGGTCAACGGACGGGTCACCTTCCAGGTCGTCCAGCAGGGCCGGCTGGTCGCCCAGCAGGGCGGGGAGCAGTCCATGGACATGACCAAGACCCTGGAGCAGGCCCCCCGTTCGTAGGACGCCCCCGTCGGGGATCTGGGCGATGACGGTCGGCCATGCCCTCGACATCTCAGTCTCCAAGATCCCCGACCTCGTCGCCCGCGATCAGCTCTGCGTCTCCTCGCGGCGTCCCATGGCGGCCGCATCGGGTATGACGAGCAGCTTGCCGGTGGTACGCCGAGCCTCCAGATCGCTGTGGGCCTGGGCGGCCTCGGACAATGCGTAGCGGCCCGTCACGGTGACCTCGAGCGCCTTGGAGCGCACCCACTCGAACACATCGGCGGCCCGTCGGAGCAGTTCGGACCGATCGGCGATGAAGTCCCCGAGGCTGGGCCGGATCAGGGTCAGCGAACCGCCGTGGGCGAGCCGAATCGGATCAAACGGCGGCACGGCACCACTTGCCGCGCCGAAGAGCACGAGATGGCCGCGGGTTCGCAGGCTGGCGAGGCTCGCATCGAAGGTGTGCGCGCCGACGCCGTCGAAGACAACCGGCAGTCCCTGACCGCCGTTGAGCCGCCTCACCTCGGCTGCGAGATCGTCGACCGCGGAGGAAAGGATCACCTCAGCGGCCCCGGCACGCTTCGCCAGCTCGGCCTTCGCCGTGGTCGACGTCGTGCCGATCACCCTGCCGCCGAGATGGGTGATGAGCTGGGTCAAAAGCAGCCCCATGCCGCCAGCGGCCGCATGCACGAGCACCGTGTCGCCCCCCTGAACCGGGTAGGCGTCCTTGACGAGATAGTGCGCGGTCATGCCTTGGAGGAGCACGGCGGCGGCCGTCTCGAAGCCGATGTCGTCGGGCAGCGGCACCAGCCGGGAGGAGTCCACGACGGCCCGCTCGGCATACGTGCCGGGAATCTCCACCCAACCGACCCGGTCCCCGACCGCGACGTCAGTGACGCCGGGTCCGACTTCGACGACCGTGCCGGCGCCCTCAGCGCCCGGGGTGAAGGGCAGCGGGAGGCTGTACCGGCCTTCGCGGTGGTAGACGTCGAGGAAGTTGACCCCGGATGCGGCGACCTCCACGATCGCCTCGCCCGGACCCGGCCGCGGCTGGTCCACCCTGGCCTCCTGCAGCACCTCGGGACCGCCCACTTCGTACACCTGAATCGCTCGCATGACCCTCCGATAACGGCTCGTCCCCACCAACCCCGTTGATGGCTCATCCCCCACCAACCCCGTTGACGGCGAACCGATTCCCGGCCGGCAGACCAGCCCACCGCCCCCGCCGAGAGGCCATGCGCCTAGAGCTGGCTTTTGTCCCGCTTGGTGAGGTCGTACTTGCCGGCGATGCTGTTCCACAGGCTGGACGCGGTCTCCTTGGCCCTGGTGGCGTCGCCGCTCGACTTGTTCCCGTCCGAGGCGTTGTCGGTGGTCCGGGCCTTGCCGTCCTTGCACTTGTCGCCGTCGGACTTGATGTCGTCCGCCCAGTCCGCGTAGCTGTTGTCGGCCTCGGCGGAGGACTTCCACGCCTTGGTGAGGGCGGCGGTCAGCTTCTTCTCGTTCGGGAGCTTGTCCACCTTGAGCTCCTGGAGCCGGGTCACCAGCTCGTCGCGCTGCCGGGCCGCGTCGCGCAGGTCGGTGGCCGCCTGGTCCAGGTTGTTACAGCTCTTGATGTCCTCAACGGCCTTGATCACCGCGGACCGGCTGTCGTTGCTGTCCGCGAGGAGCTTGTCGAGCTGGACCGCCTGCGGCTGCGCGGGGTCCAGCGGTACCTCCGCGGCGTCCGCGGCGGAGCTGCCGGGGGTGGGGGTGGGTGCCACGGCGACCGGGTCGTTGTTCTGCGCCTTGCCGTCGCTGAGCAGCGCACCGACCCCGAGCCCGACGACGGCCAGGCCGATGACCACGGCGGCGATGATCGCGGGAGAGACCTTGCGGGGGGCCGGCGGCTCCGCGAAGGGAGGCTGCTGCTGGAACTGCTGCGGCGGCGGCGCGAACTGCTGCTGCGGGTGCTGCGCGTACTGCTGCTGCGCGAAATGCTGCTGCTGTTGCTGCTGCGGGTGGGGGCGCTGCGGCGGCTGCCGGCGGAGCACCGGCTCCTGGACGGGCGGCAGTTGCGCGGTTCGCTGCAACTCCTCGCCCCGGAACAGCCCGTCGAACCCGGCGGCGGGATCGGCCGGACCGGCCGGCACCGGCGGGATGTACTGCGTCGCGGCCTCGCCGTAGGAGGGGCCCGCGGGGATCGGGGCGATGTACTGGGTGGCGGCCTCGCCGTGCGCGGGGCCCGCCGGGACCGGCGGTATGTACTGCGTGGCCGCCTCGCCGTGCGCGGGCCCCGCGGGGATCGGCGCGATGAACTGCGTCGCCGCCTCCTCGTGCGCGGGGGCCGCGGGCACCGGCGGAATGTACTGGGTGGCCGCCTCCGGCAGCGGCGGGTAGCCGTAGCCGTGGGGGTCGCCGGGGCCCTCGTAGCCGGGGCCGACCACGTGACCCTGCGGGTAGCCGTAGCCGTAATCGGGGCCGTCGGGTGCGGGGTAGCCGTAGGAGGGCTGGCCGTACGACGGCTGGTCGTAGGAGGGCTGACCGTAGGAGGGCTGGTCGTAGGAGGGCTGACCGTACGACGACGGCTGGCCTTGCAGGTGATCCGGCTCCCCGCCGGGCTGCGCGGGCGGCTGCGTCGGCGGCTGTGCGGGTACGTGCGGGCCCCACGGCTCGCCTCCCTGCGGGCTGCCGCCCTGTCCGCTCTCCGTCACCGGAACTCCCTCTCCGACCTGTCCGCGTCTACGGAACCGTCGGCTCACGCTACCGTTCCCCGCCGAGTTTGACAGTGTCGGCCTCGTCCCCGGCAGCCGGACCGGGCGCCCGGTGTCCGGTATCGGCGGGGAAGGCCGGTGGTCCGTACGACCCCCCGGGGCGGGTCGGCCGTCCAACCCCGCGGAAGATCGCATGGACGCACGGGGGAGAACCGGTGAACAGCTCCCAGAGGACGATGGCGGCCGTCGGCACGGCGGTCGTCATCGCGGCCGTGGGCGCGCCGGCGGCGCCCGTCGCGAGCGCGGCCGCGCCGGCCCCGCGACACCGGCCGGGAGGGCCGCATCGAGGTCAAGGGCCGACAGGACCGGACCGCGGGGTCAGCCGACCGGCTCCAGGCGGGCGGTGAACTCCCGGGCCGCCGGTTCCTCCCGGTACGGGTCCAGGCGGGTGCGGAAGTCCTCCAGGTAGGCCGTCCCGCGGTGGGAGCGCAGGCCCGACAGGAGCTCCGCCGCCTGCGTGGCCGTCTGGCAGGCGGCTTCCACCTCGCGCTGCTGCACCCGCGCCGCCGCCAGCAGGAGCAGGCCGATCGCCCGGCGCCGCGCCTTGCCCGCCGGGAGGTCCCGCAGGGACTCCTCCGCGCGCTTGGCCGCCGCGTCGGCCTGGCCCAGGTCCCGGTGGCAGTGCGCCAGTTCGTCCGCGAGGTAGGCCCGGTCGAAGTGGCGGATCCACTCGGGGTCGTCCCCCGACTCCGGCTCCGCCCGCTCCAGCGCCGTCAGCGCCCGCGAGGACAGCACCCCCGTCGACCGCGCGTCGCCGAGGAGCGCGTGCCCGCGCGCCTCCGCCGCGTAGAACATCGCCTCCACCCGGGGGGTGACCTGGCCCCGGGTGCCCTCCTGTGCCGCTCTGGCCAGCTGCGCGATCTCCCTCGGGTTGCCCAGTTCGGCGGCGAGGTGACTCATCGAAGCCGCCAGTACGTAGCCCCCGTACGCCCGGTCGCCGGCCGCCTGCGCGAGCCGCAGGGCCTGGATGTAGTAGCGCTGGGCCAGGCCCGGCTGGCCGGTGTCCACCGCCATGTAGCCCGCCAGCTCCGTGAGTCGGGCGACCGCCGCGAACAGGGCCCGGCCCACCGGCTCCCGGTACGAGCCGCCGATCAGGCCGGAGACCACCGAGTTGAGGTAGTGCACCACCACCGGGCGCACGTGCCCGCTGCCGAAGCGGTGGTCCAGGTCCTTCAGCGCCTGCGTGGTGGCCCGTACCGCCTCCACGTCCGACATCCCCACCCGGGAGCCGCCGCTGCGCGCGACCTGCGCGTCGGCCCCGGTGATGAGCCAGTCGCGGCTCGGCTCGACCAGCGCCGAGGAGGCCACGCTCGACCCCGACAGGAAGTCGCGGCGGCCCACGTCGCTCCGCCACAACTCGCTGACCTGCTCGATCGCGCCGATGACGGTCGGGGAGAACTGCAGGCCGACGCCCGAGGCGAGGTTCTTGCCGTTGGCCATGCCGATCTCGTCGATGGTGACGGTCCGGCCGAGCTTGCGGCCCAGCGCCTCGGCGATGATCCCCGGAGCCCGGCCGCGCGGCTGCTGGCCGCGCAGCCAGCGGGCCACGGAGGTCTTGTCGTAGCGGAGGTCGAGTCCGTGCTCGGCCCCGCACATGTTGACGCGCCGGGCGAGCCCGGCATTGGAGCACCCGGCTTCCTGGATGAGCGCCTGCAGCCGTTCGTTCGGCTGGCGGGCGACGAGAGGCCTGGCTGCCATGAAAACCCCCAGAGACGCGGGTGATCGTTCGAATGATCACTTCCCGCCTGATGTGCGGGGAATCTTCCCCATTGGGTCCTGTCGCTACCCACCTCCGGCGCCCCGGCCTCCTACGCGCCCCCCGCGATGCACCAATGCGCCCCGCATGCAGGATCGATGCTCCCGAGCCCGGCCGGTTTACGCCCGTAACCCCCGGTGACCGCAAGAGTTGTGTTGCACGTGGAAGAGACCATCGGAGTCACGGAGACCGCGCCCATCCCCCTGCAGCGCAGTGAACCGCTGCTGGACCATGCCGTGCGGTACACGGAAGAACGGCACTGGGATGTCTTCGCCGGCACCTGGCTGGAGTCGGCCGACGGGCGGGAACGCTGCTCGTGCGGGGCACCGGAGTGCCCGGTGCCCGGCGCGCACGCGGCGGGGAAGGACTGGGCCACGCAGGCCTCCGGCAGCGCCGTGCAGGTCAGGAGGGTCTGGGGGAAGAACCCGAAGGCCTCCATCCTGCTGCCCACCGGCCGGACCTTCGACGCTCTCGACGTCCCGGACGCGGCCGGCTTCCTGGCCCTGGCCCGGCTCCAGCGCATGCAGCGCACCCTCGGACCGGTGATCGCCAACCCGGCGGGGCGGATGCTGTTCTTCGTCCTGCCCGGCGCCGGGGCCAAGGTGCCCGACCTGCTGCGCAAGATCGGGTGGCAGCCGGCCCAGCTCGATCTGGTCGCACGCGGTGAGGGCGAGTACGTGCCCGCCCCGCCGACCCGGATCGGCGGACGCGGCTCGGTGCAGTGGGCGCAGCCCCCGACGGCCGCGAACCGGTGGCTGCCGGACGTGGAGGAGCTGATCGACGCCCTGGCCTACGCGTGCGGGCGCGAGGCGGCGGCGGAGCGGGCCCGGCGCGGGGCCTGACCAGCGGACATGCCCGCGCGGAAACTCATGACATAAGTAACTGCTCCGCCTCTCCCCCTCCTCCTATGGTGAGAAAAGCAGGACACGGGGAACAGGACGAGAGGCAGGCGCATGCCGGACCAGGGCGTTGCGACAGGCGGGACGGACGGAACGGGCGGCGGTGCGCGACCCGCACCGTCCGCCGCACCCGCCGTGCGGGTCGAGGGTTTGTGGAAGCGGTTCGGCGAGCAGGTGGCCGTGTCCGGGATCGATCTGGAGCTGCCCGCCGGGCAGTTCGTCGGCCTGGTCGGGCCGAACGGCGCGGGCAAGACGACCACGCTGTCGATGATCACCGGGCTGCTGCGCCCGGACATGGGCCGGGTGATCGTCGCCGGGCACGACGTGTGGGCGGACCCGGTCGCGGTGAAGTCCCGGATCGGCGTACTGCCGGAGGGACTGCGGCTCTTCGAGCGCCTTTCCGGGCGCGAACTGCTCGGCTACATGGGCCGGATGCGGGGACTGCCGGGCCGCGAGACGGACAGCCGGGCCACGCAGCTGCTGGACATCCTGGACCTGGCCGGTTCGCAGCACAAGCTGATCGTCGACTACTCGACCGGCATGCGGAAGAAGATCGGCCTGGCGGCCGCGCTGCTCCACAACCCCGAAGTGCTGTTCCTGGACGAACCGTTCGAGGGCGTGGACCCGGTGTCCGCGCAGACCATCCGCGGAGTGCTGGAACGTTACACCTCCTCCGGCGCCACGGTCGTCTTCTCCTCCCACGTCATGGAGCTCGTCGAGTCGCTGTGCGACTGGGTCGCCGTCATGGCCGCCGGCCGGATCCGGGCCGCGGGCCCGCTGGCCGACGTACGGGGCGAAGCGCCCTCGCTGCAGACCGCGTTCCTGGAGCTGGTCGGGGCGCAGGGCCGGGCCACGGGCGAGTCCCTGGACTGGCTCGGCGGCGGGTCTGCGGGCAACAGGACGGGCAATGGAGCGGGCAATGGTGCGGGGAGCGGGGCGGGCGTCCGATGAGCACGTCCGTCGCGTCCACCCCGTCCGCGTCGGCCGCGCAGGCCAACGCGGCCACCGCGTCCGTCGACATCACCCCGATCTTCGTCCGCCTCAAGCTGTCGCTCCTGCGCAACGGGCTCAAGGGCTCCTCGACGCGCAAGGCCGCCTACTTCAGCGCCCTCGCCTTCGCGCTCGTCATCGCCTTCCTCGCCACGCTCGGCCTCGTCGCGCTGCGCGGCAACGCGCACGCCGGCGCGGTCGTCGTCCTGCTGGCGGCGATCACGGCCCTCTGCTGGACGTTCGTCCCGCTGTTCTTCGCCACCGGCGACGAGACGCTCGACCCGACCCGGCTGGTCATGCTGCCGCTGCGTCCGCGTCCGCTCGTACGGGCCATGCTGGCCGCCTCCCTCGTCGGCATCGGGCCGCTGTTCACGCTGTGCCTGGCCGTCGGCTCGGTGATCGCCGTCGCCCGGGGCGCGGCGGGCCTGGTGGCCGCCGTACTGGCCGTGCCGCTGCTGCTGGTCGGCTGCGTCGCGCTGGCCCGCGCGGTGGCCACCGCCAACGTCCGGCTGCTGACCAGCCGCAAGGGGCGCGACCTCGCGCTGCTCAGCGGCCTGCTGATCGCGATCGGCGCGCAGGCCGCGAACTTCGCCGCCCAGCGGCTGGTCGAGACCGGCGGCCTGGACAAGCTGGAGCCGGCCGGGGCGGTCGTGCGCTGGCTCCCGCCCGCGACGGCCATCGGGATGGTGGACTCCGCGAGCGAGGGCTCGTACGGGATCGCGGCCGCGCAGCTCCTCATCACCGTCGCGGCCCTCGGCCTGCTGCTCCGGTTCTGGGAGCGCAGCCTGACCAAGCTGATGGTCACCCCGGACGGTTCGACGATCGAGGCCGCCAAGGAGAAGAAGAAGCCGGCGAACGGCGCGGCCGGCCGCGGCTGGTCGCTCCTGCCGGACGACCGTACGGGCGCGGCCGCCCAGCGCGTGCTGCGCTACATGATGCGCGACCCGAAGACCAAGTCGGCGTGGGTGTCCGCCCTGGCCCTCGGCCTGATCATCCCGGTCGTCAACGCCGTCCAGGGCGCCGGCTCGGTGTACCTGGCCTGCTTCGCCTCGGGCATGCTCGGCCTGCAGATGTACAACCAGTTCGGCCAGGACACCTCGGCGTTCTGGATGGTCGCGCAGACCATCTCCAGCACCCGGGACGCGTACGTGGAGCTGCGCGCCCGCGCCCTGGCCCTCTCGCTGGTCACCGTGCCCTTCACGGTGCTGGTCGCGGCGGTCACGGCCGGCCTGCTCGGCGACTGGGCCGGCTTCCCCGGCGCCTTGGGCCTGGCCCTGGCCCTGCTCGGCTCGATGCTGTGCACGGGCGCCCTGGCCTCCGCCCACCTCGCGTACTCGATCCCGACCGACGGCGCCTTCAAGAGCGTCGCCCCGGGCCAGGGCGCCCTGGCGTGGGCGGCCCTCATCGGCGGCCTGCTCGCCTCGGCCCTGGTCAGCTCCCCGCTGATCGCCCTGGCCGTCTACTTCAGCGCCACGGACCAGAAGTCCCTGGCCTGGATCCTGCTCCCGCTGGGCCTGGCCTGGGGCACGCTGGCCACCTGGGCCGGGCTGCGCCTCGCGGCCCCGGTGGTGGTGCGCAAGCTCCCCGAGATCCTGGTGGCGGTCAGCAAGGGCTGACCGGCATGCCGGCCGACCGGCCGAGTACCGGCGCGAGACCGAACGGGCCGTGGCCCTCTGCCCCCTGGGGGAGCGGAGGGCCACAGCCCGTTCGGTCTCGCGCGGCCGCTGCGGGCCGACGGGCGCCGGCCAGCCCGACGGGCCCGCCCGGCCCCGCACCCGCGCGGGACTACGCCGAGGCCTTGATGCCCTCCAGGAACGGCTCCACCGCCGCGCGCCAGGCCGCCGGGTGGTCGTAGTGGAGGTAGTGGCCGGCGTCCGGGATCTCCGCGTACTGTCCGGCCGGCAGGACGCGGACCATTTCCTGGGCCTCCGCCCGGCCCAGTTCGCCGTCCAGGCCGCGGACGACCAGCGTCGGGCAGTGGACCTGGGCGAGTTCCTCCCAGTGCGCGTCGTGCACCCACGTCTCCCGCGCGGTCAGCATCTGGCGGCGCGAGAACAGGGGCCGCCAGCCGTCGTCGGCCTCGTGCATCACCTCCGCGAAGAACTCGCCCCGGCCGGGATCCGGGCGCTCGACCCGCGGGTCGTCCTCGCCGAACCAGCGCCGCGCGGCGTCCTGGGTGGGGAACGGCAGCGGCCAGTGGCGGAACCATTCCTCCCATTCCTGCTGCGAGGCCTCGCCCAGCGCGGACGCCCGCATGTCGCAGATGACCAGGGCCGCCACGAGGTCCGGGCGGCGGGCCGCCAGCTGCCAGGCGGTGAGGGCGCCCATGGAATGGCCGATCAGCGTCACCGGCGCGAGGCCGAGCTGCTCGACGGCCGCTTCGGCGTCGGCCACGAAGGCCTCCCTGCCGTAGGCGACGGAGCCGGCGGGGCCGGAGGTCGGGGGGCGCTCGCTCTGGCCGTGGCCGCGCTGGTCGAGGGCCACGACGCGGCGGCTCGCACCGAGCCAGCGGGCGGTGCCCGCCCAGTGGAAGGCGCGGCCCATCAGGCCGTGCAGTAAGAGGGCCGCGGGCTCACCCGACGGCGACTGCGACTGCAGCGGTGACGGCGAGCGGGACGGATCCGGCTCACGCTCCGCCGTCGCTCCGCGGAACTCCCAGGCCGCCAGGCGTACGCCGTCGGCCCCCGTCACATCGAGGCGTCGTACCACCGCAGATGCACCCCCTTCGCTCCCGGCCACAGTATCGAACCCGCATTCGAAAACGGGGTTCTCGCTGACAACACCGCTCTTTCGAGTGACCTTGCTCAAGGATTGACCGCCGCTGCCGATGGAGATCCTTTCAACAGGGAGGCGGACCGCTCGGGGAAGACGGTCCGAAGGGATGACCTTGAGAGCTCGGGGCTCCAGGTCAAGTAGGGGAGGACCGGTCCCGGCGCCGCAAGGCGCCGGGACCATCCATACAGATCCGCACCGGTCCGCACCGGCCGACACCAGCCGGATTCGCTCGCACCGGCGACCCGATCGAACGTCCGCGCGTCAGCCTGTCGAAGACCACGCAGCTGCCGAAGGCCCACAGATGTCAAGAACCGGCCGGCAGCCGCCGAATACCCCCAGCCCCTCCGTCCGTCAGCGCTTCGCCACGAACACGTGGGAGGCGATGTCCGCCTCCAGCTCCGCGGCCTCGCCCCCACTGCCGACCAGCACACCGCCGGGCGACTCGGTCACGCTGACCACCGAGCCGGGCTGCACGCCCGCCCGCCGCAGCGTGTACATCAGCTGTGCGTCCGTCTGGATCGGCTCGCCGATCCGGCGGATCACCACGGTCTTGCCCTCGGCGCCCGGGTCCAGCTCCGCCAGGCTGACCATGCCCTCCTCCAGGAAGGGATCGGCCTCGGCCTTCTCGCCCAGTTCCTCGAGCCCCGGGATCGGGTTCCCGTACGGCGACTCGGTCGGGTGGCGCAGCAGCTCCAGCACCCGCCGCTCCACCGCCTCGCTCATCACGTGCTCCCAGCGGCAGGCCTCGGCGTGCACCTGCTCCCACTCCAGGCCGATGACGTCGACGAGCAGGCACTCCGCGAGGCGGTGCTTGCGCATCACCCGCGTCGCCAGCTTGCGGCCCTCGTCCGTCAGCTCCAGGTGCCGGTCGCTGGCGACCGCCACCAGGCCGTCGCGCTCCATCCGCGCCACCGTCTGACTCACCGTCGGGCCGCTCTGGTCGAGCCGCTCGGCGATGCGGGCGCGCATGGGGACCACACCTTCCTCTTCCAGTTCGAGGATGGTGCGGAGGTACATCTCCGTGGTATCGATCAGTCCGGACATTCGTGCCCCTCGGATTGCGTGCGCTGGCCCTGCCCCCAATTCTGACGCATCACGCCGACAACCGTCCCGTGCTGGACGCGAAGGGCCGTTCCGGACTGCCCCGAAACGCCTCCCACGCCCCTCCGGTCACCTCTCATTACGGCGCCCACCGGGCCTTTCGCCCCCTGGATGGAAGTTCGTATTGACACGCCCTTGGTCCAGACCGCACGGTGAGCGGCGGACACGGACGACAACCTCACCCACTCCCACCCCGGAAGGCCATCGGCGTATGAGCGAGAGCAAGCTGGCCGGTCAGTTCTTCGACGCCGCGATCGGCCTGCTGGAGCGGGTACGGGACGAGGAGTCCGCCCGCATCAACGAGGCCGGCACCGTCATCGCGGACGCCGTGGCCGCCGGGAACAAGCTCTTCGCCTTCGGCGCCGGGCACTCCTCACTCCCGGCCCAGGACGTGGTCTACCGGGCCGGCGGACTCGCCCTGATGAACTTCCTCGCCGTCCCCGGCACCGCCGGCATCGACGTCATGCCCGCCACCCTCGGCAGCGCCCTGGAGCGCGTCGACGGCCTCGCCGGGGCGGTCCTGGACAGCAGCCCCGCCAGTGACGGCGACGTCCTCGTGATCATCTCCCTCTCCGGGCGCAACGCCCTGCCGGTCGAGATGGCCATGAACGCCCGCGCGATCGGCCTCAAGGTCATCGGCGTCACCTCGGTGGCCTACGCGACCGACACCAAGTCCCGCCACGTCTCCAGCACCTTCCTCAAGGACCACTGCGACATCGTCCTCGACAGCAAGATCGCGGTCGGCGACGCCGAGCTCACCCACGAGGGCATCGAAGCCCCCTTCGCCCCCGCCTCCACCGTCGTGACCAGCGCGATCATGCAGGCGGTCATGGCCGCCGCGGCCGGCGAGCTCGTCGCCCGCGGGGTCGAGCCGCCGCTGCTGCGCTCGGGCAACGTGGACGGCGGCCACGAGTGGAACGGCCGCGTCATGCAGGAGTACGGCGACCGGATCTTCTTCCGCCACTAGTAGGCGTCCGCCGCCGAGCCGTACGCCACCGAGCCGTACGCCGCCGGGCCGTACGCCGCCGGGCCGTACGCCGGTGAGCGTCCGCCACCAGGCGTCCGCCGCTAAGCCCTACGCGGGTTCCGCCCCGCCTGGGCCAGGTCCAGGTCCGCCGCGACGCGGGCCGCCACCTCCTCCGCGTACGCCGCGTCCGCGCGCTCGAAGGCGGCCCGCGACGGCCCCCGCAGGAACGTCAGCGTCCCCAGGTTCCGGCCCCGGCTGCGCAGCACCGTGCACAGGGCGTGCGCCGCGTCCGCGGGCCAGCGCCGGGCGCCCGCCCACGCCCCGTCGGCCTGCCCGCGCGGCGTGCTGGCCCGCACCGACCCGGCCCGGTCCAGCGCCTGCAGCGCCGGGTGGCCCGCCCCGTAGCGCACGGGGATCGCCCCGGGCTCGGGCAGCCCCGGCACGCCCGGCGGGGACGCCGCCCAGCGCAGCAGCCGTACGCGCTCCCGCGGCGAGCCGTCCAGTACGTCCACCAGCGCGTGGTCGGCGAAGCCCGCCAGGGCGAACTCCAGCCGGACCGCCGCCGCCTCGGCCGGGTCCTCGCACTCGGCGGCGGCACGCCCGGCCCGGTACAGCTGATGGGACCGGAACCGCAGCCGCGCCGTGTCCAGCAGCGCCTGCCGGGCCTCGGTGACGTCCTGGAACAGGAGCGCCACCCCGAGCGGTACGGGTTCCTCCGCGAGCGGCGACGCCAGGCGCAGGAACCCGCACCGCCAGCACCGCCGCCGCACGCCTTCGGGGCCCCGTACGGACACCCACAGCTCCAGCGGCGCCGGGGGCGCGCCCTCGGCCAGTACGTGCTGCAGGGCCCCCTCCAGCTCCTCCACCCCCTGCGCGATCAGCTCCCCCAGCGGCCGGCCGAGCAGCACGGTGCGGCCGGAGCCGAAGGCGCGGGCGGCGTGCGCGTTGACCACGGCCGGGCGCAGGTCCACGTCGACGAGCACGACCCCCCAGGAGGCGTCCTCCATGAGGGCCTCGCTCAAGGCGATGGAACGCTCCAGGTCGATCTGCGCGTGCACCTCGCTGAAGGCGCAGTACACGCCGGCCGGCTTCCCGTCGGCGCCCGGCACCCCCGCGGACTGGGTCCGCACGAGCACCCGCCCGCCGTCCTTGGTCAGCAGCGCGAACTCGTGCACCTGCCGCCCCGGCACGTCCTGGGCGGCCATGAGCCTGTCCTGCACGTCCTGCGCGTCGGCGGCCCGCACGGCCCACCCCGCGAACCCCTTGCGCCCCACGGCCTCGATCGCCGACCACCCCAGGATCCGCTCGGCCTCACGGTTCCAGTGGGTGATCACCCCGTCGGCATCGAACGCGCACAAGGCCGCGTCCATCCCGTCCAGCAGCGCTGCGAGCAGATCGTCGGCGGTCTCATCACGTCCGGATGCAGTCACCTGGGCCCCCTACAGGTGTTCGCGTGTGCGGCACGTCACGTCATTGAACTCGAACGTGACGCAGCCCACACGGGTTTCTGCGGATTGGGACGATAAATCCGGTCAGAGGCCGGTCAGGAAGACGATCACGGCGACCACCACGAGGACGAGGCCGACCACCACCGCCTTCTGGTGCATGTGCTCCCACCGTGCCGCCTGCCGGGCGATGCGCGGCTCGGCCCGCGGGTCGGGCGCCCAGTCGGCCCGGCGGCGCTCCGTCAGGAGGGACCGCAGTCCCTCGACCTCCTGCTCGACGCCCGTCATCTCGTTGTCGTCCAGGAACGGCAGGATCATCCGCCGGCCGTCGGTGCGGTAGAGGTACACGGAGGTGCCGGGCGCCATGCCCCGATCCCCGGGAGGAGCGTTCACGGTACGGATGTCGTGGATGTCGTCCCAGGCGAAGCGCCTGACCCGGAACATGCGGCGCAGGATGATGCCGCGGCGGTCGACGGTGGTGAAGGCGCGCGTCCCGGCATACAGGAGCCCCGCGCAGAAGGCCGCCAGCAGGGCGCCGAGCAGCGCCGTCCCCCAGCCGGGCATGGACGACTCCACGCCGACCTTCAGAACGAGGAGCCCGCAGCTCACGAACAGGACGACGCCGAACCCCCAGGTCGGCTTCCCCCGGTAACGGCGTGGCAGTGCGACATCCGGCATGACTCCCCCATGGATCTTGATCCTCGACGGGCTTCATCCTGCGCCTCACCCGGCGATTAATAAACGGTTGTGGGGGCGGGGGGACGTGCCTAGGCTCTGTCTCACACGAGAAGGGAGGTGGTTGCCGCAATGTACGGAAACCGGACGCGTGAGGTGGCTGCGGGCTAAAGCGCCCGCTGTCGCACGCACCCAGTGCGGTGCCCGGCGGAGTCGCCGGCGCCAATCCCAAGCAGTCACCCGACCCGCGAGCTCGCCGGTACGTCCGGCCGGCTTCCCCCACTGCAGGGGGGAAACCCGAGCTCGCGGGTCGTCTGCGTGTGAGCAGGGCCTTACTGAGCCTTACGGGGCCTCGCGGGGCCTTACGGGCAGAGGCGTTCCACGCGCCAGGTGCCCGCCTCCAGGACGTAACGGAGGCGGTCGTGGAGGCGGTTCTCGTGGCCCTGCCAGAATTCCACCGCGTCGGGGACCACGCGGATGCCGCCCCACTGCGGGGGAACCGGAACCTGTTCGCCCTCCGGGTAGCGGGCCTCCAGCTCCGCGTAGCGGCGGTCCAGCTCCGCGCGGGAGGCGATCACCGTGGACTGTTCGCTGGCCCAGGCGCCCAGCTGGGAGCCGTGGGGGCGGGAGCGGAAGTACGCCGCCGTCTCGTCCCGGCCGATGCGCGAGGCCGTGCCGGTGACGACGACCTGGCGGGCGATCGGGTGCCAGGGGAAGAGCAGGGAGACGAAGGGGTTGGCGGCCAGTTCGCGGCCCTTGCGGGAGTCGTAGTTCGTGAAGAAGACGAAGCCGCGGTCGTCGAACTGCTTCAACAGGACCGTGCGCGTACTGGGCCGGCCGTCGGGAGTTGCGCTCGCGACGACCATCGCGTTGGGTTCGAAGACGTTCGCCTCCGCCGCGTCCCGGAACCAGCGCGCGAACTGGCCCATCGGCTCCCCGGCGAGGCTTTCCTCGGCGACGAGCTGGGAGCGGTACTGCTTGCGCATGTCGGCAGGGTCAAGGTGCTGATCGGTCACGCGGCCATCCTGCCGCAGAGGGACGTCCGCGACTGTGCCGTATGTCACGCTTCCCCGCGCCAAGCGGAACGGACAAAATCTTGGGGCCGGTCCGACGGTCCCGAACGGATGACCATCGGACGTGCCGGGCATCAACGGGGATGACCGCGCCGGACCGCGAATCACGCCGGGAGCCGCGCGTGTTCGCACTATTTGAGGAGCCGCATGATGTCCGACTTCGTACCCGGTCTTGAGGGAGTCGTCGCGTTCGAAACGGAGATCGCCGAACCCGACAAGGAGGGTGGGTCGCTCCGCTACCGGGGCGTCGACATCGAAGACCTCGTGGGCCACGTCTCCTTCGGGAACGTCTGGGGCCTGCTGGTCGACGGTGCCTTCAACCCCGGCCTGCCGGCCGCCGAGCCCTTCCCGATCCCGGTGCACTCCGGTGACATCCGGGTCGACGTGCAGTCCGCGCTCGCCATGCTCGCCCCCGTGTGGGGTCTGAAACCGCTGCTCGACATCGACGAGCGGACCGCGCGCGACGATCTGGCGCGGGCGGCCGTGATGGCACTGTCGTACGTCGCCCAGTCCGCGCGCGGCCAGGGACGCCCGATGGTCCCGCAGAGCGAGATCGACAAGGCCGAGTCCGTCGTCGAGCGGTTCATGATCCGCTGGCGCGGCGAGCCCGACCCGCGCCACGTCAAGGCCGTCGACGCCTACTGGACCTCGGCCGCCGAACACGGCATGAACGCCTCGACCTTCACCGCCCGCGTCATCGCCTCGACGGGTGCCGATGTCGCGGCCGCACTGTCCGGGGCGGTGGGCGCCATGTCGGGGCCGCTGCACGGCGGGGCGCCCTCGCGCGTCCTCGGCATGATCGAGGAGATCGAGCGCACCGGCGACGCCGTGGCGTACGTGAAGAAGGCCCTGGACAAGGGCGAGCGGCTGATGGGCTTCGGCCACCGCGTCTACCGCGCCGAGGACCCGCGCGCCCGCGTGCTGCGGCGCACGGCCAAGGAACTGGACGCCCCGCGCTACGAGGTGGCCGCCGCACTGGAGAAGGCCGCCCTGGAGGAGCTGCACGCGCGCCGTCCCGACCGGGTGCTCGCGACGAACGTGGAGTTCTGGGCCGCGATCATGCTGGACTTCGCGGAGGTCCCGGCGCACATGTTCACCTCGATGTTCACGTGTGCCCGTACCGCCGGCTGGTCCGCGCACATCCTGGAGCAGAAGCGCACGGGCCGCCTGGTCCGCCCCTCGGCCCGCTACACCGGGCCGGGCGTGCGCAACCCGCGCGAGATCGAGGGATACTCCGACATCACGGACATTACGGACATCACAGGCACCGCGGGCGCTACTGGCATCGCCTCCACCGCCTGATCCCGCCGGCCGCCGGCTGCCCCCGCACAGGGCCGCCGCCGTGACGAAGGGCGCCGCATCCCCTCGGGGTGCGGCGCCCTTCGCGTGCGCGGGAGCCGTTCGGGGCCCGGGCGTCAGCCCAGTTCCGAGTCGAGGATCCGGGCCCACTGGGCGACCACCCGCGCGCGGCGGGCGGTGTCGTCGGTGAGGACGTTGGCCAGGCCCAGGCCGCGGGCCATGTCGAGCAGGCCCTGGACGGTTTCCCGTACGCCCGGTACGGACTCGTCCGCGCCCAGCAGCTTCACGGCCATGCGGTGGGTCTCGCGGCCCACGCGGGCCTCCAGCTCGGCCACCCGGGGCCGCAGCTGCTCCTCGTGGGAGGCCGCGACCCACAGCTGGAGGGCGGCGCGGAACATCGGGCCGGTGTACAGGTCGATGAGCGCCCCGACCACATCGGCGCGGGCCGCGGCGGGGCCGCCCTGCGGGAACAGGTCCAGCAGGGCGGTGGAGCGCACCTCGGCCATGTACTCGACGGCCGCCGTGAACAGTTCCTCGCGGGTGCGGAAGTGGTGCTGGGCCGCTCCGCGCGAGACGCCGGCCCGCTCCGCGACCACGGCGACGGTGGAGCCGGCCCAGCCCTGTTCGGCGAGGCAGGAGACGGCCGCCTCCAGGAGGTGGCGGCGGGTCACGCGGCTGCGGGCCTGCTTGGGCCCGCTCTCCGTGGTCACCGCAGCCACGACGGGTCCCGTCGCTCGAAGCGGGCGCTGATCCCCTCGCGGGCCTCGGCGGAGGCGAAGTGCCGGGCGGACAGCTCGGTGAGGGCGGCGCCGTCCCGCTCCAGGGCGGCCCGTACTGGGGCGGTGACCAGCCGTTTCGTCGCGGCCAGGGCCTCGGGGCCGGCCTTGAGGAGGCCCTCCAGGACGGGGCCCAGGAGCTTGTCGAGGCCCTCGGCACCCACGGCGTCCCCGGCGTCCGTGCCATCCGTGCCGTCCGTGCCGTCCGTGCCGTCCGTGCCGTGGAGGGTGAGCAGGCCGATGCGGGTGGCTTCGGCGGCGTCGAAGACCTCGGCGGTCAGGAAGTAGCGGGCGGCGGCGCGGGGGTCCAGGCGCGGGAGCAGCGGGGCGGAGATCACGGCCGGTACGACACCGAGGTGCGTCTCGGTGAAGGCGTACGTGGACGCCTGCCCGGCGGCGGCGATGTCGCAGACGCCGAGCAGGCCGAGGCCGCCCGCGCGGACGTGGCCGGTGACGCGGGCGACGACCGGCTTGGGGAGTTCGGCGATCTCGCGGAGCAGGGCCAGGAAGTCCGCCGGGTCGCAAGGGGACTTGAGGTCGGCGCCGGCGCAGAAGGTGGTGCCGGTGTGGGTCAGGACGACGGCCCGGGTGGACCTGTCCGCTGCCGCGGTGGCGAGGGCTGCGCGGAGCTCCTGGACGAGGGTGGCGGAGAGGGCGTTGCGGTTGGCCGGGGAGTCGAGGGTGAGGGTGGTGAGGCCGGGCGTTCGCGCGGCGTGGACCAGTGGGGGCATGTCTCCTCCGGAGGGGTTGGTCGGCTCGGTCGGGATCCCCTCCGGGGAGGGTATGCGGGCCGCCTATGGCGGACCCGGGTGGGCGGACCCGGGTGGGCTGGCTCGGGTGCCCCGGGCGCTGCCCGGACCCCGGTCCTCAAACGCCGGACCGGCTGAAGAACAGGGGTCCCGGGCTGCGCCCGGACCCCCTGGGGCTCCGCCCCAGACCCCGCGCCGCAAACGCCGGCGAGGCTGGGTTTTGCCGCCCATCCAGCCCCTCCGGCGTTTGAGGAGCCGGGTCCGGGGGCCGGCCCCCGGCAACGGCGCCACACCCGGCAAGGGGTCCGGGCAGAGCCCGGGGAACGGTGGAACCGGGGGTCCCCCCGGACGGAGTCTGGGGGAGGGTAGGGGACCCAGCCCCGCAGGGCCCACCTCTCCGCACCCGCCCACCGGGCCCGCTCCGGGACGGCGGTGGCTGCGGCCCCGACAGGCCACCGCCGGACGGAGTCCGGCGCGTAAGAAAGAATCAGTAGGACTTGGGGAGGCCCAGGGTCTGGTGGGAGATGAAGTTGAGGATCATTTCCCGGCTGACCGGGGCTATTCGGGCCACCCGGGAGGCGACGATCAGCGCCGCGAGGCCGTACTCGCGGGTGAGGCCGTTGCCGCCCAGGGTGTGGACGGACTGGTCCACCGCGCGGACGCACGCCTCCCCCGCCGCGTACTTCGCCATGTTCGCGGCCTCGCCCGCGGCCATGTCCTCGCCGGCGTCGTACAGGTGGGCCGCCTTCTGCATCATCAGGCGGGCCAGTTCGAGGTCGATGTGCGCGGCCGCCAGGGGGTGGGCGATGGCCTGGTGGGCGCCGATGGGGGTCTTCCAGACCTGGCGGGTCTTCGCGTAGTCGACGGCCCGGGCGAGGGCGTAGCGGCCCATGCCGATGGCGAAGGCGGCGGTCATGACGCGCTCGGGGTTGAGGCCCGCGAAGAGCTGGAGCAGGCCCGCGTCCTCGTCGCCGACCAGGGCCGAGGAGGGGAGGCGTACGTCGTCCAGGACCAGCTCGAACTGCTTTTCCGCAGCCTGGAGTTCCATGTCGATGGGGGTGTGGGCGAAACCCGGGGCCTCGCGGGGGACGATGAACAGGCAGGGCTTGAGGCTGCCCGTCCTGGCGTCTTCCGTGCGGCCCACGATGAGGGTGGCGTCGGCGATGTCCACGCCGGAGATGAAGACCTTGCGGCCGGTGAGGATCCAGTCGTCGCCGTCGCGGCGGGCGGTGGTGGTGATGCGGTGGGAGTTGGAGCCGGCGTCGGGTTCGGTGATGCCGAAGGCCATGGTGCGGGTGCCGTCGGCGAGCCCGGGCAGCCAGGCACGCTTCTGGTCCTCGGTGCCGAAGCGGGCGATGACCGTGCCGCAGATGGCGGGCGAGACGACCATCATGAGGAGCGGGCAGCCGGCGGCGCCGAGTTCTTCGAGCACGATGGACAGTTCGGCGATGCCGCCGCCTCCGCCGCCGTACTCCTCGGGGAGGTTGACTCCGAGGTAGCCCAGTTTGGCGGCGTCCGCCCACAGTTCGTCGGGGTGGCCGCCCTCCCGGGCGATGCGGGCGAGGTACTCGCGCCCGTACTTGCGGCCGAGGGCGGCGACCGCCGCGCGCAGGGCCTGGTGTTCTTCAGTTTCGAGGGTTGTGGTGCCGAGCGTCGTGGTGCCTGGGGTGGAGCTCATGCTTCCTCCTGGACTACGGCGAGCAGGGCGCCGAATTCGACCTGTTGGCCGGTGACGGCGTGGAGCGCGGTGAGCGTGCCGGAGGCGGGCGCGAGGATGCGGTGCTCCATCTTCATGGCCTCCAGCCAGAGCAGGGGCTGCCCGGCGGTGACGGGGCTGCCGGGGGCGAGGCCCTCGGCGACCCGGACCACGGTGCCGGGCATGGGGGCGAGCAGGGAGCCCGGTTCGGTGCGGTCCTGGGGGTCCTCGAACCGCGGGACGGGGGCCAGGGCGTGGGAGCCGAGTACGGAGTCCACGTAGGTCGTGTTCGATTTTTGTTTCACGTGGAACAGCCGCCGGACGCCGTCCACTTCGAGGGTCACCGCGTGGCGCGCTGCGGACAGGACCCGCACACCGGGGTGGTCGAGGAGGTCCGGGGGGCCGCTGCGCTCCGGGTGGTAGCGGACTGCGTACTCGGTCCCGGCCGCCGTGTACCGGCGGCTCTGCGGCTGGGAGCGGAGGTTGCGCCAGCCGCCGAGGCGGGTGGCCAGCGGGGCGTCCGGGTCGGGGGCGGAATCGGCGAGGGCTGCGGCGAGCGCACTGAGTACGGGGGCCCGGTCGTCCGGGTCCGCCTCGGTGAGGGCGGGCAGGTGGCGCTCGTAGAACCCGGTGTCGAGCCGGGCAGCCGCGAACTCCGGGTGCCGCAGGGAGCGTACGAGGAGCTCGCGGTTGGTGATCAGCCCGTGGATCCGGGCTCCGGCGAGGGCGTGGGCCAGGGCGCGGACCGCCTCGGCGCGGGTCGGGGCATGCGCGACGACCTTGGCCAGCATGGGGTCGTAGTGGACGGAGACGGTGTCCCCGTCGGTGAAACCGGTGTCCACGCGGACCGTGGAGGGGACATCGAGGGTGTGCAGGACGCCGGTCTGCGGACGCCAGTCGGCGGCCGGGTCCTCGGCGTAGAGGCGGGCCTCGACGGCGTGTCCGGCGGGCGCGGGAGGGTCCAGGGGCAGGGCGGCTCCCTCGGCGATCCGCAGCTGAAGGGCGACGAGGTCGAGGCCGAAGACGGCTTCGGTGACCGGGTGTTCCACCTGGAGGCGGGTGTTCATCTCCAGGAAGTACGGGCGGCCGTCGGCGGTGACGAGGAACTCCACCGTGCCCGCGCCCTCGTACGAGACCGCGCGGGCGGCGGCCACGGCGGCCTCGTGGAGCGTGGTGCGCAGGGCCTCGGGGAGGCCGGGCGCGGGGGCTTCCTCGATGACCTTCTGGTGGCGCCGCTGGAGGGAACAGTCGCGGGTGCCGAGCGCCCACACGGTGCCGTGGGAGTCGGCGAGGACCTGCACCTCGACGTGGCGGCCGCGCTCCACGTAGGGCTCGGCGAAGACCTCTCCGTCGCCGAAGGCGGACAGGGCCTCGGCGGAGGCGGCTTCGAGGGACTCCTTCAGGGAGTCGAGGTCGCGGACCACCCGCATCCCGCGGCCGCCGCCGCCCGCGGCCGCCTTGAGGAGCAGCGGGAGGTCGGCGGTGGTGGCCGCGTGCGGGTCGACGGGGTCGAGCAGCGGGACCCCTGCGGCGCGCATCAGCTCCTTGGCCCGGGTTTTGGAGGCCATGGCCTCCATCGCCTCGGGCGGCGGGCCGACCCAGATGAGCCCGGCGGCGCGCACGGCGCGGGCGAAGCCGGCGTTCTCGGAGAGGAACCCATAGCCGGGGTGGACGGCGTCGGCGCCCGCCGCGAGGGCGGCCGCGATGACCAGGTCGCCGCGCAGGTAGGTGTCGGCGGGGGCCGCGCCCGGCAGCCGTACGGCCGCGTCGGCCGCACGGACGTGCAGGGCGTCGGCGTCGGGGTCGGAGTGCACGGCGACGGTGTCCAGGCCCAGCGCGCGGGCCGTGCGGAAGACGCGGACCGCGATCTCGCCGCGGTTGGCGACCAGGAGGGAGGTCAGGTGCGTGGGGTGGGTGTGCGGGGTCGTGAGCGGGGGCGTGTGCGGGCTCATCTGCGGGTTCATCTGCGGGCTCACATCCGGAAGACGCCGAAGCCGCCACGGGCGCCCTCGACGGGGGCGTTGTGGACGGCCGAGAGGCACAGGCCGAGGACGGTGCGGGTGTCGCGGGGGTCGATGACCCCGTCGTCGTACAGCCGTCCGGACAGGAACATCGGCAGGGACTCGGACTCGATCTGCGCCTCGACGAAGGCGCGCATGCCGGCGTCGGCCTCTTCGTCATAGGGCCGGCCCTTCGCGGCGGCCGACTGGCGGGAGACGATCGAGAGCACCCCGGCGAGCTGGGCGGGGCCCATGACGGCGGACTTGGCGCTGGGCCAGGCGAAGAGGAAGCGGGGCTCGTAGGCCCGGCCGCACATGCCGTAGTGGCCGGCGCCGTAGCTGGCGCCGATGAGGACGGAGAGGTGGGGGACCTTCGAGTTCGAGACCGCGTTGATCATCATCGAGCCGTGCTTGATGATGCCGCCCTGCTCGTACTCCTTGCCGACCATGTAGCCGGTGGTGTTGTGGAGGAAGAGGAGCGGGATGTCACGCTGGTTGGCGAGCTGGATGAACTGGGCCGCCTTCTGCGATTCCGCGCTGAAGAGCACCCCTTGGGCGTTGGCGAGGATGCCGACCGGGTAGCCGTGCAGGCTCGCCCAGCCGGTGACCAGGCTAGTGCCGTAGAGGGGCTTGAACTCGTCGAAGTCGGAGGCGTCGACGATCCGGGCGATGACCTCGCGGGGGTCGAAGGGGGTCTTGAGGTCGGCCGGGACGATCCCGAGGAGTTCCTCCGGATCGTGGAGGGGTTCCTCGGCGCGTACCGGATCGGGCCGGGCCTTGCGGTGGTTGAGGCGGGCGACGACGCGGCGGGCCCGGCGGATGGCGTCGTGCTCGTCGAGGGCGTAGTAATCGGCGAGGCCGGAGGTCCGGGCGTGCATGTCGGCTCCGCCGAGGGACTCGTCGTCGCTCTCCTCGCCGGTGGCCATCTTGACGAGCGGCGGGCCGCCCAGGAACACCTTGGATCGGTCCTTGATCATGATGGTGTGGTCGGACATGCCGGGGATGTACGCGCCTCCGGCGGTGGAGTTGCCGAAGACGACGGCGATGGTGGGGACGCCGTCGGCCGAGAGCCGGGTGAGGTCGCGGAAGATGGCGCCGCCCGGGATGAAGATCTCCTTCTGGGAGGGGAGATCGGCGCCGCCGGACTCGACGAGGCTGATGCAGGGGAGCCGGTTCTGGCGGGCGATCTCGTTGGCGCGGAGTGCCTTTTTCAGTGTCCAGGGGTTGGAGGCGCCGCCCCGGACGGTGGGGTCGTTGGCCGTGACCAGGCATTCGACGCCCTCGACGGTGCCGATGCCGGTGACCATGGAAGCGCCGACCGGGTAATCGCTGCTCCAGGCGGCGAGCGGGGACAGCTCCAGGAAGGGGGTGTCCGGGTCGAGGAGCAGCTCGACGCGTTCGCGGGCGAGGAGCTTGCCGCGGGTCTTGTGGCGTGCCGTGTACTTCTCGCCGCCGCCGGCGAGAGCGGCGGCGTGCGCGGCATCGAGCTCGGCGAGGCGTTCCAGGGCGGCGGTACGGGCCTGCGCGTGCTCGGGGGCGAGCGGGTCGACGGCACTCTTGAGGCGGGTCACGGGGTCCCCTCCGGGGTGGTGGTGGGTACGGGGGGCTCCGCGGGCGGTCGCGGCGGCGCGGGGGGCTCCGCCGGCGGTTGCGACGGCGCGGGGGGCTCCGCCGACCGAGGCGGTTGCGGCAGGGCCGCGGGCTTCTTCGCCGGCCGTTGCGGCACGGATGCCGACGCCTCCGCCGTCGGTTGCGGCAGGGCCGCGAGCTCCTTCTCCCGCGGTTGCAGCAGGGCTGCGGGGATGTCCACGTGGCGGGAGCGGAGCCATTCGCCGAGGGCCTTGGCCTGGGGGTCGAAGCGGTGGCCGGAGGCCACGCCGTCGCCGAGGATCCGGGTGACGGTGAAGTTGAGGGAGCGCAGGTTCGGGAGCTCGGCGCGGGTCACTTCCAGTGGGGTCGCTTCGGGGAGTAGCGCCTTGAAGGCTTCGACGGTGAGGGTGGTGCGGAGCCACTCCCAGGCGGGGCCGGTCTCGGCCCACACCCCGACGTTGGCGTCCCCGCCCTTGTCGCCGCTGCGGGCCCCGAAGAGGGTGCCGAGCGGCACCCTGCGGGTGGCGGCGGGAGCCTGCGGCTCGGGGGCGGGCGCAGCCTCCGGCGCGGGGGCGCGCGCAACCTCCGGCGCGGGGGCCGGCGCAGCCTCCGGCGCGGCGGCGGGCGCAGCCTCCAGCCCGGGGGCCGGCGCAGCCCCCGGCGCGGCGGCGCGCACAGCCTCCAGCGCGGGGGCCGTGGGCCCTGCGGGGCTTTCCCCCACCCCGCCCCTTCCCGAAACCGGGGGCTGCGCCCCCGGGCCCCCGGGGCGGGGCTCCGCCCCGGCCCCTTCGGGGGCTCCGCCCCCGGGCCCCCGCTCCTCAAGCGCCGGAGGGGCTGGATCTGGTGCCGGAAGGCCCGGATCTGGCGACGCCGAAGCCGGAGCGGGTGCCCGAGGGGCCGGATCTGGTGACGCCGCGGATGGGTCTGGTGCCGGAGGTGTCGGGTTTGGCGGCGGGGAGGTGGGGATCGGCATCCGGGTGCCGTCCGCGAGGACCGCCGTGTGGGGGGCTTCGGTCGAGGGGACGGTGGTCGCGGTGAAGACTCCGTACGGCTGGGCCGGGGACGGTGGGGCCGTGACGTGGAAGCCGGGGTAGCTGGCCAGGGCCAGTTCGATGGCCGCCGAGGTCAGCGCGCGGCCCACCCGGTCGGGGGACGGGTCCCGGACGACCAGGCGCAGCAGCGCGCTCGCGGTCTCCTCCGTCTCCGCGTCCTCGTGGTCCGTGCGGGACAGCGTCCACGCGGCGAAGGCCACCGAGGACAGGAGCGGGGCCAACTGCTCCCGCACCAGCGCCGCCTTCGCGTCGACGTCAAGGCCCGTCAGGACGAAGACGACCTCGTTGCGCCAGCCCCCGATGCGGGTCACGCCCACCTTCAGGGTGCCGGGCGGGGCCTCCCCCAGGACCCCGGAGACCCGGACCCGGTCCGCGCCCGCCCGCGACAGCCGGACCGTGTCCAGGCGGGCCGTCACGTCGGGGCCGAGGTAGCGGGCTCCCTGGGTTTCGTAGAGGAGCTGGGCCGTGACCGTACCGACGGAGACCACGCCGCCCGTGCCCGGGTGCTTCGTGATGACCGACGAGCCGTCCTCCGCGATCTCCGCCAGCGGGAACCCCGGGCGGGACACGTCGTGCCGGGTGAAGAAGGCGTAGTTGCCGCCCGTGGCCTGGGTGCCGCACTCCAGTACGTGGCCCGCCACCACCGCCCCGGCCAGCCGGTCGTGGTCGTCCGGCGCCCAGTCGAACCACCAGGCCGCGGGCCCGCTCACCAGCGCCGCGTCCGTGACCCGGCCGGTCACCACCACGTCCGCGCCCGCCCGCAGGCAGGCCGTGATCCCGGCGCCGCCCAGGTAGGCGTTCGCGGTGAGCGCGCCCTCCCCGGACGGCAGCGCGTACGGCGCCGGGTGCGACATCAGGTCGTCGCCCTCGACATGCGCCACCGAGACCGGGACCGACAGCTTCGCGGCCAGCGCGCGCACCGCTCCGGCGAGGCCCGCCGGGTTCAGGCCGCCCGCGTTCACGACGATCCGTACGCCCCGCTCGTGCGCGAGGCCGAGGCACTCCTCCAGCTGGCGCAGGAAGGTTTTCGCGTAGCCGAGTTCCGGGTTCTTCAGCCGGTCGCGGCCGAGGATCAGCATGGTCAGCTCGGCCAGGTAGTCCCCGGTCAGCACGTCGAGGGGGCCGTCCGTCAGCATCTCGCGCAGGGCGTCGAAGCGGTCTCCGTAGAAGCCCGACGCGTTGCCGATGAGGAGGGGGCGACGGGTCATCGGGAGGCCCCCGGCGTACGGCCCGGGCCCGCCGGGCCGGCGAAGGCCTGGGCGATGTCGAGCCAGCCGTCGGCATCGGGGCCGGACGCCGTCAGCGCCAGGTCGGCGCGGTGGGCGCGCTGCGTCACCAGCAGGCAGAAGTCGAGCGCCGGGCCGGTGACCCGCTGCGGCGCGTCCTCGGGGCCGTACGCCCACACCTCGCCAGGGGCTCCCGGAGCCGTCAGCTCCACCCGGAACTCCCCCGCCGGCGCCGGCAGGCCCCGTACCGCGTAGGCGTAGTCGCGCGCCCGTACGCCGATCCGGGCCACGTGCCGCAGCCGGGCCGTCGGTGTGCGGCGCACCCCGAGGGCGTCCGCCACGTCCTGGCCGTGCGCCCAGGTCTCCATCAGGCGGGCGCTCGCCATCGACGCGGCCTTCATCGGCGGCCCGTACCAGGGGAACTTGGCGTCGGGCGAGGCCCCGGCGAGGGCCCCGTCGAGGGCCGTGCGGCCCTCCCGCCAGCGGGCGAGCAGCTCGGCGGGGGCCAGTGCGGCTCCCTCCTCGGCACCCGCGTCGACGAAGGAGTCGGGGGCCTTCAGGGCCTCCTCGACCAGCCCCGCGAAGGCGGCCGCGTCGGTGAGGGCGAGCAGCGCGGCCCGGTCGGTCCAGTGCAGGTGGGCGATCTGGTGGGCGAGGCTCCAGCCGGGTGCGGGCGTGGGCTTCGCCCAGTCGGGGGCGGGCAGTTCCCCGACCAGGGAGTCGAGGTCCCGGCCCTCCTCGCGGAGATCCGCGAAGACGGCGAAGACGGTGGAGGCGTCAGAGACGGTGGAGGCGTTCTCGACAGCGGACGGATCGGGCACGGGTGCGCTCCCCTTCTCGGCGTGAGGGGAAGCGTGGCAGCCGCCGCGAAAACAATCAAGCGTGCTTGCATTTATTTTCGAGGGAGGGAACGGGGTTGGCCCGAAAGGGACTTGGCATGCGGAACGAGTCCCGCCATCTAGGCAGATTGGTCCAGACCTTCTAGGGTGACGGGGTCCTTCCGCGCACTGATGCTTTGGGGTGGTTGATGGTCACGCGCCGGTCCCTGCTGGTTCTCGCCGGTCTGAGCGCGGGGGCGGTCACACTGCCCTCCGTGCCCGCGCTCGCGGCCGGACGCGAAGGGCACGAAGGGCACGAAGGGCACGGAGGGCAGGTCATCGAGCTCCCCGCCCCCACCGCCCGGCGGCCGGTCGGCACCGTCGACCTGCACCTGGTCGACCACGACCGTGACGACCCCCTCGCGCCTGACCGCAGGCCGCGCGAACTCATGGTGCAGCTCTGGTATCCCGCGCTCACCACCGCCGGGTTCCGCCGGGCTCCGTACACCACGAGCCGGGTCGCCGCCGCCCTGGAGGCGAGCCTGCCCCTCGAGCCCGGCACCCTGGGGGCCGTACGTCCGCACGCCCGGACCGGCGCACCGGCCGTGCCGGGCCCGCTGCCGCTGGTGCTGCTCGGACACGGACGCATGGGCGGCCGCAGCAATTGCACGGCCCTGGCCGAGGAACTCGCCTCGTACGGGTACCTGGTGGCGGGCATCGACCACACCTACGACGCGGCGGTCGTGGAATTCCCCGACGGCCGGACCGCCCTCAGCGTGCTGCCCGAGGAGTCGGACGACTGGGACCGCCAGGAGCGTCTCGAAATCGCCGCCCGCGTAGGTGACTTGCGGTTCGTGGCCACGACCCTGACCCGTCGACGGCGGCGGACGTCGCCCTCCGCGGATCCCCGCCGGATCGGCGTCGTCGGACATTCCATGGGGGGAGCCGCCGCCGCCGAACTCCTGCGCGTGGACGACCGCTTCGCCGTCGGGGTCGGTCTCGACGGCGCACTGTTCGGCTCGCCGGTGGCCGACCTCGGGCTGGACCGGCCGTACCTGCTGCTCACCGCGCTGGAGGACCACGACACCTGGCGCCGCTGGCGCGAGCACCAGCGCGGATGGGGCCGCCAGCTGCGGGTGCGCGACACCGGGCACCTCACCTACACCGATCTGCCGCACTTCGCCGTTCCCGGCGGGCTGGCGGAGTCCTGGCCGCCCGACCTGTACGCCGAACTGCTCGGGACCCTGGACCCGGCCCGCTCGACGGAGCTGATCCGGACCTACACCCGCCTGTGCCTCGACCGGTTCCTGAAGAACCGGCCGTCCCCCCTGCTGAACAGCCCCTCCCCGCGCTACCCGGAAGTCGACTTCCGCTGGACGCGCGGCTGACGCCGCCGCCCGCGAGCACCGGATCCGCTTGCGCGCGGCGTACGACCGCGACGAGGATCCCCGTCGGGGACGGGCGCAACCACAGGAACGGGGACGGGACATGGGCGGGGATGTGGGCGGGGACGAAGGCAGGGACGGAGGCGTGCTCGCGGGCTCGGTCAAAGGCGTGATGTTCGACTTCTCCGGCACCCTCTTCCGCGTCGAGCCCACCGAGGACTGGCTGCGCGCGGTCGTGTCGGGCGCCGGCATCGACCTGCCCGAGGCCGAACTCACCGCCCTGGCCGCCCGGCTCGAAGCGGCGGGCGCCCTGCCCGGCGGAGCCTCGCCGCAGCGGCTGCCGGACCGGCTGGAACCGCTGTGGCGGGAGCGGGACCTGAGCCCGGAGCGGCACCGGGCCGCCTACACCGCACTCGCCCGGGAGGTACCGCTGCCCTCCCCAGCGCTGGCCGACGCCCTCTACGAGCGGCACTGGACCCCCGAGGCCTGGCGGCCCTACCCCGATACCGCCGCCACGCTCGCCGCCCTGCACGAACGGGGCGTCCCCGTCGCCATCGTCAGCAACATCGGCTGGGACCTGCGCCCCGTCTTCCGCGCCCACGGGGTCGACCGGTTCGTCGACGCGTACGTGCTGTCCTTCGAGCACGGAGTCCAGAAGCCCGACCCGCGCCTGTTCCGGGTCGCCTGCGAGGCCCTCGGGGCGGCGCCCGCGGACGTGCTCATGGTCGGTGACGACGCCGTCGCGGACGCCGGGGCCGCGGCGCTGGGGTGCCCGGTCCGGCTGGTCGCACACCTGCCGGTCGAGCAGCGGCCGGACGCGTTGATCACGACGCTCGGGCGGATCGGGCTGCTCTGACGACGGCCCCGTCGACCGACGGCCGCCCCCGTCAGCCGACAGCCGCCCCCGTCGGCCGAGAAGAACCGTTCCCAGCGCGGGGAGCCGGCCCCCGCGCCGGTCCGGTGACGCTTCGCACAGGAACGGCCGAGGCCTTCCCTCCGGCGCGGGCGGCTGGGATGCTCCGCGCATGACGACTCGTCGGATGTACTGCGCGACCGCCGCTCTGAGCGCCCTCGCGCTGGGCGTGGCCATATTCAGCGGCTGGGGACAGGACTTCCCGGACGGGGACCAGCAGACCGGGACGGCCGAGACGGCTCACGTCGAGGCGAACGTCCAGCACGCGGACGTGAAGCCCCTGCCGGCCGGGCCGGCCGGCGACATCATCTGGAACTGAGCGCCTGACCGACACCCGGACCGGCACTGGTCCGGCACTGGTCCGGCACCGGGCCGACACCGGCCGGGCGTGGCCTGGGCTCACCCCCACTCTCCCCGAACCACTCCTCAACCCTCCCTGGAACCAAAGGAGTCGGCATACGGTCGTCGCCGACCACGACGGGCACGAGGGTCGGGCAACGCCGACCACAACGCGGCCCGCAACGTCCTGGACCTGTACCGGATGGGCCTCGCGCTCATCCCGGCTGCCGGGAGGGCAGTCGTCAGGCGCGCCCAGCGCGTCAAGCCCGCTACCGCAAGGTAAGCAGGAATCTCCCGGCTTTTGGCCGGGAGAGCACTTCAACATCCGCATCTGGTCCACGACGCGAAGACGCATTCGCTCGCGACGGTGTCCCTGCTGTCCGACACCCACTCCGACCGGCTGGCCGCTCGGGTGACCGAGCTCCTCGGCCGGGCGGACGGAGCGGAGGGTGCGGCCGGGGCGGCCGGCTTCAGGGAGACCGAGGAGCGGGCCCTGCGGCTCAAGACCGACTTCTACGATCAGTTCGGCTGAGGGCTCGGCTGAAGGTCCGGCTGAGGGTTCCGCGGGCGGGTCTGCGAGCGGACCGCGCCCATGCTCGCCACGATGACCAGCGCGATCGCCGCCGCGTCGAGCGCCGACAGCGCCTGGTTCAGGATCAGGAACCCGGCCGTCGCGGCGATCGCGGGCTCCAGGCTCATCAGGATCGCGAAGGTCGGCGCCGGGAGCCTGCGCAGGGCGAGCAGCTCCAGCGTGTAGGGCAGCACCGAGGACAGCAGCGCCACGCCGAGGCCCAGGAGCAGGGTGCTCGGGCGCAGCAGGTCCGAGCCGGCCTCGATCACGCCGAGCGGCAGGGACAGTACGGCCGCCACGGCCATCGCCAGTGCCAGCCCGTCCGCCTGGGGGAACCGGCGGCCGGTCCGCGCGCTGAACACGATGTACGCCGCCCACATGCCGCCCGCCGCGAGGGCGAAGGCCACACCCAGCGGGTCGAGCCCGCCCAGGCCGCCTCCGCCGTGGGTGGACAGCAGGACGACTCCGGCCAGCGCCAGCCCGGCCCACAGCAGGTTCAGCAGCCGGCGGGAGATCACGACGGAGAGCACCAGCGGGCCCAGCACCTCCAGGGTGACGGCCGGGCCGAGGGGGATCCGGTCGATGGCCTGGTAGATGAACCCGTTCATGCCGGCCATGGTCACGCCGAACCACACCACGGTCGACCAGTCGGAGCGGGAGTACCCGCGCACCTTGGGCCGGCACACGAGCAGCAGCACCAGCGCGGCCGCGGCGAGGCGCAGCGTGACCACGCCGGCCGCGCCCGCCCGCGGCATGAGCATCACCGCCAGGGCGGCACCGAACTGCACGGAGACGCCCGCCGTGACCACCAGGGCGACCGGGCCGAAGCGGGCCCGGAAGGAGCCGTCCGCGGGGGCGGTGCCGGAGGCGGCCGCCGTCATTCGCGAGGGCTCGGCGGGCGTGGCGGCGCTCGTGGCGGTGCTCGTGGCGGTGCTCGTGGGTGAGGAGGGTGCGGGCATTTATCCAGATTAAGGGGTCGGTAAGGAGCGTGCAGCCGTGTTTTGCCTTACATCTTGTGTACGTCCGGTTCCGGCAGGCCCTGCTCCAAGCCCTCCGCCAGGACTTCCGCCAAGTGGCGGGCCCGGCCGCCGGCCAGCTGCGCGATCTGGGTCCGGCAGGAGAACCCGTCCGCCAGTACCTCCGTACCCGGAGCGGCCGCCCGCAGCGACGGCAGGAGCTGCTCCTCGGCACAGGCCACGGAGACCCCGTGGTGGCCGGGCTCGAAGCCGAAGTTGCCCGCGAGACCGCAGCAGCCGCCGCTGAGCCCGCCCGTCAGCCCCGCGCGCTCGCGCAGCCGGCGGTCGGGGCCGTCGCCGAGGACGGCGTGCTGGTGGCAGTGGGTCTGGCCGGCGACCGGCCGGTCGAGGCGGGGCGGCTGCCAGTGGGGGGCGTACTCCTCCAGGGTCTCGGCGAAGGTTCGGACGGCCGCTGCGAGACGGGGTGCGCGGGGGTCCTCCGGGAGCAGGGCGGGCAGATCGGTGCGGAGCGCTGCCGCGCAGCTCGGTTCGAGGACGGTGACGGGCCGCCCCCGCGGGTCGCCCACGGCGTCCAGGGTGCGGCGCAGGACCCTGCGGGCGGCGTCCAGGCGGCCGGTGGAGATGTAGGTCAGCCCGCAGCAGACGCGGCCCGCCGGGACCACGGTCTCCAAGCCCGCGGCCCTCAGCACCCGCACGGCGGCGTGGCCGGCCTCGGGAGCGAGGTACTCCGTGAACGTGTCCGGCCACACCGTCACGACGGTCCCGGCCCCGGGCGCCCCGTCCACAGTCCCGGCCCCGGAGTCGGCCCCGGACCCGCAGTCGGCCCCGGGCGCAGCCCCGGCCCCGGGCGCAGCCCCGGCCCCGGGCGCAGCCCCGGACTCGGGCACAGCCCCGGAGTCGGGCGCAGCCCCGGAGTCGGGCGCAGCCCCGGACTCGGGCACAGCCCCGGCCCCGGGCGCAGCCCCGGAGTCGGGCGCAGCCCCGGCCCCGGGCGCGCCCTGCGGGCGGCCGTCCCCTACCCGCCCTTCCACCGTTCCCCGGGGCTGCGCCCCGGACCCCCTGGGGCTCCGCCCCAGAACCCGCGCCTCAAACGCCGGCGAGGCTGGGTCTTGCCGCCTATCCAGCCCCTCCGGCGTTTGAGGAGCGGGGGTCCGGGGGCCGGCCCCCGGCAACGGCGCCGCACCCGGCAAGGGGTCCGGACGGAGCCCGGGGAACGGGCGAAGGGCGGGTAGGGGACCCGGCCCCGCGGAGCGGACCGCAGCGCGCCACCCGCGGGTGAAGGGGGTCCGGGCCAGCCGGGGCAGGGGCCGGGACCGTTCCAGGCCGGGGACGCGGAGGAAGCGGGACACCAGGTTCAGCGGGCGGGCCAGCCGCAGGGTGGTGAGCAGGCGGAGCAGAGCCGGCAGCCCGCCCAGGGCGTAGTGGGAGAGCGGGCGCAGCCGGCCCGCCCAGTGGTGGTGGAGGAACTCCGCCTTGTAGGAGGCCATGTCGACCCCCACCGGGCAGTCGCTGCGGCAGCCCTTGCAGCCGAGGCAGAGGTCCAGCGCCTCGGCGACCTCCGCCGAACGCCATCCGTCCCGGATGATCTCCCCCGCCAGCATCTCGTGCAGCAGCCGCGCCCGCCCCCGCGTGGAGTGGCGTTCCTCGCCCGTGGCCCGGTACGACGGGCACATCACCCCCGGCCCCCCGACCTCCGTCGACCGGCATTTCGCGACGCCCACGCACCGCGCCACCTCCCCCGCGAACCCGGAGGGCGGCAGCACCGCGAAGCGGAGGTTCTCGTCGAGGCGGGCCGGGCGGACCAGGATCCCGGGGTTCATGCCGCCCGCCGGGTCCCAGACCCGCTTGTAGGACGCGAAGAGGTCGATCACCGCGGGCCCGTACATCCGCGGCAGCAGCTCCGCCCGCGCCTGCCCGTCCCCGTGCTCCCCGGACAGGGAGCCCCCGTGCGCGACCACCAGGTCGGCGAGGTCCGAGGAGAAGGCCCGGAAGCGGGCCACGCCGGGCGGCGACGCCAGGTCGAAGTCGATCCGCACGTGCACGCAGCCCTCGCCGAAGTGGCCGTACGGGGATCCGCGCAGCCCGTGCTCCGCCAGCAGGGCCCGGAATTCCCGCAGGTAGGCGCCGAGCCGGGCGGGCGGTACCGCGCAGTCCTCCCAGCCCGGCCAGGCCATCGTCCCGTCGGGCATCAGGGTCGCGGTGCCCGCCGCGTCCTCGCGGATCCGCCACAGGGCCCGCTGCGCCGCCGGGTCGGTGAGCAGCAGGCCGTCCACCGCGTCGGAGGCCCGCAGCACGGCCCGGGCGGCGCCCTCGTCGCGCATCTCCACGAACAGCCATGCCCCGCCGCGGGGGAGTCCAGAGGCGGCCGGGCCGACCAGGTCGGCGGCCATGCCCTCCACGGTCAGCGGCCGGTACCCGAGCAGCCCCGCCGCGGCCTGCGCCGCCGCGCTCTCGTCGGCGTACCCGAGGACGGCCAGCGCCGGTGCGGCGGGCAGTTCGACGAGCCGTACGACAGCCTCGGTGACCACGCCGAGCGTGCCCTCGCTCCCGCAGAACGCCCGGGCCACCCCGGTGCCCCGCTCGGGGAGCAGCGCGTCCAGGCCCCCGTAACCGGAGATCCGCCGCGAGAAGCCGTCGGCCGGGCCGCCCGCCATGCCGGTGCGCAGGACGGCCAGGTTCCCCGACACCAGCTCCCGCAGCCCCTCGGGCGCGCCCTGCCAGCCGGTGCCGAGCCGGTACGGGGAGCCGCCGTACGACGTCACCGCCAGCTCGGCGACGTTGTCGGCGGTGGTTCCCCAGGCCACGGAGTGGGCCCCGCAGGCGTTGTTGCCGATCATCCCGCCGAGCGTGCACCGGGAGTGCGTGGAGGGGTCCGGCCCGAAGGTCAGCCCGTGCGGGCGGGCCGCGTCCCGCAGCCGGTCGAGGACCAGGCCGGGCTGGACCACGGCGGTGCGGGCGGCCGGGTCCAGGGAGACGAGGGCGTGCATGTGGCGGGTGAGGTCCAGGACGACACCGACGCCCGTCGCCTGGCCCGCGATGGAGGTGCCGCCCCCGCGCGGGACGACCGGGACCCCGGCCCCGGCACACACCCCGAGCGCGGCGGCCACGTCCTCGGCGTCGCGCGGCGCGACCACCCCGACCGGGACCCGGCGGTAGTTCGAGGCGTCCATCGTCGTCAGGGCCCGGGCGGCGGCGCCGAAGTCGACCTCCCCGCGCAGGTTCTTCCGCAGGGTCCGCTCGAGTTCACCGGGTGAGGTCACGGCGGACAGCCTGCCACCGCCCGCCGCCCGTCTCCCGACCGGCTCGCATCCGTCCGCGTCGTCTCATCGGGTGGACGCGGCTCCAAGGCGTGGACCCGGACCCGATACGCTCGGCCCGTGGCCGAGATCCAGATTCCCGCTGACATCAAGCCCGCCGACGGACGCTTCGGCGCGGGCCCCTCCAAGGTGCGGACCGAGGCGCTGGACGCCCTCGCCGCCACCGGTACCTCCCTGATCGGCACCTCCCACCGCCAGGCTCCGGTCAAGAACCTGGTCGGATCGGTGCGCCAGGGCCTCCGGGACCTCTTCTCCCTCCCCGAGGGCTACGAGGTGATCCTGGGCAACGGCGGCTCCACCGCCTTCTGGGACATCGCGACCGCCGGTCTCATCGAGCGGAAGTCGCAGCACCTCACCTTCGGTGAGTTCTCCTCCAAGTTCGCCAGCGCCGCGAAGTCCGCGCCGTGGCTGGACGCGCCGACGGTGATCTCCTCCGACCCGGGCACCCACCCGGACCCGGTGGCCGAGGCGGGCGTGGACGTGTACGCGTACACCCACAACGAGACCTCGACGGGTGTCGCGGCGCCGATCAAGCGCGTCGCGGGCGCCGACGCGGGTTCACTCGTCCTGGTGGACGCGACCTCGGGCGCCGGCGGTCTGCCGGTGGACATCACCGAGACCGACGTCTACTACTTCGCCCCGCAGAAGTCCTTCGCCTCCGACGGCGGCCTGTGGCTGGCGGCGTTCTCGCCGGCGGCCCTGGAGCGCGCGGCCCGCGTGCACGCCTCCGGCCGGCACATCCCGGAGTTCTTCTCGCTGCCGACGGCGATCGACAACTCGCTGAAGAACCAGACGTACAACACCCCGGCGCTCTCCACCCTCTTCCTGCTGGACCAGCAGCTGGAGTGGATGAACAGCCAGGGCGGTCTGGAGTTCACGACCGGCCGTACGTCGGCCAGCGCGGCCCACCTGTACGGCTGGGCCGAGGCGTCGAAGTACGCCAGCCCGTTCGTCGCGGACTCCGCCAAGCGCTCGGCCGTCATCGGCACGATCGACTTCTCGGACGACATCGACGCGGCTGCGGTCGCCAAGGTGCTGCGCGCCAACGGCATCGTGGACACCGAGCCCTACCGCAAGCTCGGCCGCAACCAGCTCCGCATCGCGATGTTCCCGGCGATCGACCCGGCGGACGTGCAGGCGCTCACGGCGTGCGTGGACTTCGTGATCGAAGCCCTCTGACCGGTCTCCCCCGTCCGACACGCTCCGGAGCCCCCGGTGACGCCTCGTCACCGGGGGCTCCGCGTTGTCCGGACCCCCGCCGAAGAGGTCCGGCGCCGGGCCCGAGCCGGGCCCGAGCCGGGCCCGAGCCGGGCCTGAGGCGGGCCCGAGCCAGCCCCGAGCCGGGCCCGAGCCGGGCCCGAGCCAGCCCTGAGGCAGCCCTGAACGGGTCCTGAACGAGTCCTGAAGGCCGCGGCCCGCCACCCGCCCCTCGACCCCGGGACTTTGGTCCCAAAAATCGGGGCAAAGATGCCGCAAACGGAAGATCCCAAGCAGCCTCCCCGCCTGCGGGTTTATCCGGCGGGACCTTCGGCAGGGGGCCGTTCCGGCCCCTCGGAGGGGCGCAACCAACCACCCCAGGATGTCCCTCATGTCTGGTGTGCCGGGAACGAACCCCGGCCCGTTCAGGAGGAACCCCATGCGCAAGGCACTTACCTTCTCGGCGATCGCCCTCGCCTCGTCTATGGCCCTGGCCGTCCCCACCGCCGCGTTCGCGGCCGACTCCACCCCGACCGCGCACAGCAGCTCCAGCCCCGACACGAAGACCGACGCGGTGGCCCTGAAGCTGGCGGTCTCCTCCGGCAAGCCGGGCGACTCCCTCCAGATGTCGATGGAGGTCCCGGACGGTTCGACGAACCTGTCCATCTCCTCCAAGGCCCTGAACGACGTCAAGATGACCGACGGGCGCGGCGCCACCGCCACGATCGCCAAGGTCGCCGACGGCTCCTACGGGGTCTCCCTCACCGGCACGGGCCCCGACGGCAAGAAGATCCAGGCCACCGCGCAGCTCACGGTCAAGGACGGCAAGCCCACCCCGCCGCCGGCCCCGACCACCCCCACGGTGAGCCTGTCCAAGGACAGCGGCAAGCCGGGCGAGAAGATCCAGGTCACCATCAAGACGGCGCCGAACGAGAAGAGCGCCTTCATCAAGTCCGACGCCTTCGGCGGCCAGGTCAACCTGAAGAGCAACGGCAAGGGCACCTGGACCGGTACGGCGGTCGTCGCCAAGGACGTCAAGTCCGGCTACTACGGCGTCGGCGCGTACGCGGGCGGCAAGCAGTTCGACACCGTCAAGTTCTCCACGGACGCCACCGGCCCGGTCACCCCGAAGCCGAAGCCCACCCCGGTCGACCCGAGCCACCACAAGACCCCCAAGGGTTCCGTGAACACCGGCCAGGCCCCGCTCGGCTGGGTCCCCTCGGACGTCGCGTAACCATGTCCGAGCAGTCCACCACTGACCGCGCCCCCCGCCGGGGCGGCCGCGCACTGCGCGTGGCCGCCCTGGCGGGCGCCGCCGGCCTCACGGCCTTCCTGATCACTTCCTGCGGCTCCGGCGGCGACTCCGGCGCCGGCGCGGTCAAGAACAACCCGGCCGACGCCAAGACCGCGTCGGTGCTGAGCGCGTCCGTCCCGGACCGCATCGTGATCCCGGACATCAAGGTCGACGCCCCGCTGGACACCGTCGGACTCGACGCCCAGGGCGTCATGCAGGAGCCCGACTTCGCCAAGCCCAAGAACGCGGCCTGGTACAAGGAGGGCCCGACCCCCGGGGAGAAGGGCGCGGCCGCCATCGTCGGGCACATGGACACCCCCCAGGCGCCCGAGGCCGTCTTCTACAACCTCAAGAAGCTGAAGAAGGACGAGAAGATCGAGGTCCACCGCGACGACGGCTCCACCGCCGTCTTCGCCGTGGACGAGGTCGACACCTTCAAGAAGGACCGGTTCCCCACCGACAAGGTCTACGGCGACACCCACGGCAAGGCCGAACTCCGCGTCATCACCTGCGGCGGCGACCTCACCAAGGACCGCCACTGGGACGCCAACGTGGTGGTGTTCGCGCACCTCGTGGGCAAGGCGTAGCCCCCGGGTCCGGGGCCCGGCCGGGTCCGGGGCCCGGCCGGGTCCGGGGCCCGGCGCCCTACTTCGCGACGGCGAAACGCATCAGGGCCTGCTCGTCGCCCGGCTTGATCTTCCCGGTCTCGTTGATGACGTGCAGCTTCCAGCCCGCCCCGTCCCGGACCGCCTTGGCCACGGCGCAGCCGTTGTCGCTGCCGAGCAGGCTCGGCCAGATGTCGGCGACCTGCTGGGTGCTGCCGCCCGTGCCGTCGTACACCTTGAAGCTGATGTTGCGGGCGCTCTGGAAGGAACTGCCCTTCTTGTACGCGGCGGCGACGAAGACGATGGACGTGACGTTGCCCGGTACCCGGGCGAACTCGACGGTCACCGTCTCGTCGTCGCCCTCGCCGTGCCCGGTCTGGTTGTCCCCGCTGTGCAGCAGCGAGCCGTTGCCCATGGGGTCCAGCGAGTCGAGGCCCGCGAGGCGCACCGGGTCCGCGCCCTGCATCGCGATCGCGATCAGGTCCAGGTCGGTCCCGACCTTCCGCTTGAGCTTGCCCAACAGGCCGCCGCTGCTGCCGACGGTGGGGTCCCACGAGGCCCCGATGGACAGGTGGGTTACGCCGCCCAGGTCCGCGGGGCCGTCTTCCTTGGTGAGCGTGATCATGCGCAATCCTCACAAATAGCAGTGCGATACCGACTCCTGCAGTCTGCCTGAAGCCGGTTCGTTTGCGGACCCGCTCGGCGTACGCGATACCTTCGGGGCCTCGGCATCCGGTGTTCCGCGGATGCCGTACGGCGCGGTACGCGGTACGGCGCCGTACACCGCAGTGCAGCTTGGAGGCAGCAGCGTGAGCGTGCGAGTGACGGCGGCCCAGGACGGCGTGGACCCCTTCGGCACGGCCCGGCTGCGGCGCGGGGTGCTCGACGCCTGGGGCGCGGGCCCGGCCCGCTTCCGCGAGGACGCCAACGCCGAGGAGGACCTGGCGCTCGGCGGATACCGCGACCGGCTCGTCGTCGAGCTCGCGCAGAACGCCGCCGACGCGGCCGCCCGCGCCGGGGTTCCCGGCCGGCTGCGGCTCACCCTGCACGCGGGCACCGACCAGCCCGGCGGGCACGCGCTGCTCGCCGTCTCCAACACCGGCTCCCCGCTGGACGCCACCGGCGTGGAGTCGCTGTCCACGCTGCGCGCCTCCGCCAAGCGCGACGACTCCTCCGGCAGCGTAGGCCGCTTCGGCGTCGGCTTCGCCGCCGTCCTGGCCGTCTCCGACGAGCCCGCCGTCCTGGGCCGGCACGGCGGCGTGCGCTGGTCCCTGGCCGAGGCCCGCGAGCTGGCCCGGGGCGCCGCCGTCGGCAGCTCCGGACTCGGCGAGGAGCTGCGCCGCCGCGACGGCCACGTCCCGCTGCTGCGGCTCCCGCTGCCCGCCGAGGGAACCGCGCCCGAGGGGTACGACACCGTCGTGGTCCTCCCGCTGCGCGACGCCGCCGCCGAGGAGCTGGCCGGGCGGCTGCTCGCCGCCGTGGACGACGCCCTGCTGCTGACCCTGCCGGGGCTCGCCGAGATCGTCATCGAGACACCGTCGATGGGCACAGCCGGGGGCGTGCGGACGCTGACCCGCCGCGTCGAAGGCCCGTACACCGTCATCACCGACTCCGCCGCGGATGCCCCGGACGCCTCGGAAGCCGCGGACGCCCCGGACACCGCGTCCGGCCGCAGGCGCTGGCGCACCGTGCGCCACTCCGGCCCCATCGAGAAGGCGCTGCTCGCCGACCGGCCCGTCGAGGAACGGCTGCGGCCCGTCTGGGCGGTGTCCTGGTCCGTGCCCGTCGACGCCGAAGGGGCCCCGGTCCGCCCCGTGACCGCCGCGGTGGTGCACGCGCCGACCCCGACCGACGAACCGCTCGGCATCCCCGCGCTGCTCATCGCGACCCTGCCGCTGGACACCACCCGCCGGCACCCCGCGCCGGGGCCGCTGACCGACTTCCTCGTGGAGCGCGCGGCCGACGCGTACGCCGAACTGCTCGGCTCCTGGGACCCGGTGAGCACCGCGCTCGTGGACCTCGTACCCGGCCCGCTCGGCAAGGGCGAGCTCGACGGGGCCCTGCGCGCCGCCGTCATCGCGCGCCTGCCCCGTACCGCCTTCCTCGCGCCCGCCGCCCCCGCCGAAGCGCCGGCCGAGGGGGAGCCCGAGGAGCGTGCCGCCCTGCGCCCCTTCGAGGCGGAGGTGGTGGAGGGTGCGGGAGCCGACACCGTACGGGTGCTCGCGGAGGTGCTGCCGACCCTGCTCCCGGCCGGGCTGGAACGCCGCCCCGAACTGCGCACCCTGGGCGTGGGCCGGCTGCCGCTGGGCGAGGCCATCGAGCGGATCGCCGGCATCGAGCGGACCCCGGAGTGGTGGTACCGGCTCTACGACAGTCTCGCCGGGGTCGACCCCGACCGGCTCTCCGGCCTCCCCGTGCCGCTGGCCGACGGCCGCACCGCGATCGGGCCCCGGCACCTGCTGCTGCCCGGCGCGGACGCCCCGCGGTCGGGTACTCCTGAGAGCCTGGCGCGGCTGGGCCTGAAGGTGGCCCACCCCGACGCGGTGCACCCGCTGCTGGAGAAGCTCGGCGCGCTCCCGGCGAGCCCGCGCGCCGTCCTGACGACCCCGCAGGTGCGGGCGGCCGTCGCGGCTTCCCTGGACTCCGGGGAGATCTGGGACGAGGACGCCCTGGACCCCGAGGAACTCGCCGACATCGTGCTGGGCCTGGTCCAGGGCGCCGAGCTCTCCCCCGGCGACGAGCCGTGGCTGGGCGCGCTCGCCCTGCCCGACGAGGACGGCGAACCGACCCCGGCCGGGGAGCTGCTGCTGCCCGGCTCCCCGCTGGCCTCGGTGGTCCGCGAGGACGAGATCCCGTACGTGGACGCCGAGTTGGTCGAGCGCTGGGACGAGCGGACCCTCACCGCCGTGGGCGTCCTCGCCGCCTTCCAGCTGGTCCGCGCCACCGACGTGGTCCTGGACCCCGACGAACTGGAGCCCCGCGACGGGGACTTCGCCGAGCCCGACGACGCCGGTCTGCTCGACGCCGTCGACGTGTGGTGCGAGGACCTCCTGGACCAGCTCCCCGACACGCCCGTGCCGCCGGTCGCCACCGAGCTGGTCGCCGTACGGGACCTCGACCTGGTCGACGACGACTGCTGGCCCCAGGCCCTGGCCATGCTGGCGCGGCCGCCCTTCCGGGACGCCCTGACCCAGCCCGTGCGGGTCCTGCTCCCGGACGGCACCACCCGGTCCGTACGCTCGTACACCGCCTGGTGGCTGCGCGACCACCCGGTCCTGGACGGCCGACGGCCGGCCGGGCTGCGCTCGGCGGGCGGCGACCCGCTGCTGGCGGGCCTCTATACCCCGGCGGACGCCACCGGCTTCGAGGACGAGCAGGTCCTGCGGGCGCTGGGCGTACGCACCACCGTGCCCGCCCTGCTGGAGGAGCCGGGCGGCGCCGCCGAGCTGCTCGGCCGCCTCGCCGACCCGGACCGGGAGGTCGACGGCCGCCAACTGCACGGCCTGTACGGCGCGCTGGCCGAGCTGGACCCCGAGCAGGTCACCCTGCCCGACGAGCTGCGCGCGGTCGTGGACGGCGAGGTGGTCGTGGTCGACGCGGCCGAGGCGCTGATCGCGGACGCCCCGGACCTGCTCCCCCTGACGGCGGGACTCCCGCTCCTCCCGGTCGCCCCGTCCCGGGCCGCCGACCTGGCGGAGCTGTTCCAGGTCCGGCGCCTCTCGGAGACGGTCCCGGCGGAGGTCACCACCGAGGGCGAGGAGCACGAGGTCCCCGAACCGGTGCACCAGCTCCTGGGCCCGGCCACCCCCAAGAGCTACGTGGAGCACGAGGAACTCCTGGCGGGCGGCATCGAGCTCGACTGGCGCCGCACCCCGGACGGCACCCTGCACGCCTCCACCCTGGAGGGCGTCGCGGCGGCCCTCGCCTGGGCGGCGGGCCAGTGGCCGCGCCGCTTCGAGGTGGCGGCCCTGCTGGAGGACCCGTCGCGGACGGCGGAACTGGCCCGGGACCGCTGGTTCGACTAAGACTTGATCCGCAATTCAACAAAGGGTGAGCTGTGGACTGCACGCGGTGCGGGGACCGGGCTTTCCGGCGTGGCCACGAGGTCGTGACTCATCCGGGGTTGCTCGGTTCCGCTGTCCGGCGGTTCGGGGAGCAGAGGTCTCACGGTGTTGCCGTGGGACTGCCACGCGACCCGACCCGCAAGCGGGTTTCGGGCTCGGTGTGGTTGACTCCCGCAGCGCTTCTTCCAGCGCTTGTGCGTAGGTGATCTGTGCGTTCCTGGATGCGATGGTGTCCAGGAACGCGGTCTTGGGGTCGTCCACGCTGGTGAAGCGGACGAACGCGGCGAGGGCTGCGGACACGAGGTCGCGCTTGCCAACCAGGCCGCAGGCAGTGCACCTGTGCTCGCGGTCACGGAGGGTCTTGTTTACACGCTCGCCGCACAGGCAGTGCTGTGACAGGGCTGTGGACCAGGTGGAGGCCCGGACGAGCCTGCCGCCAGCGGCCTCGCACTCCACCTTGAGCGCGGAGATCAGCATGCCCGGCGTGGTCTGGGACAGGCGCTTACCCCAGAGCCGATACCAGGTGCGGATGTCGCAGTCCTCCACGACCAGTACGGGTCCGTGGGCGGCGATGATCTCCCGCGCCACGAAGCGGGCACGGTGGCGGCGGTGTTCGGCGATGCTGGCGGCGCGTTCGGCCTGGCGGGCGCGCTGCTGCCGGTAGTTGGCGGATAGCCGGTCACGCCGGAACGCCTGCCTCGGCATTCCATCGGACCGGGAAGCTCGGGCACCACCGGGCACCATGACGGTCTTGGGCGGAAGGCCCTTCTCTGCCCGCCGAGCTGCGCAGCGGGCCTGCTTCTTCGACAGCCCGTACTGCGCGGCGTTCATCGCTCTACGGGAGCGCTCCAGCGCCCTGGCTCGACCCCGCCGCGTCTTCGCCTCCTTCTCCAGCCGGGCACGCTCGGCGTCGGTCAGCGTGACCTCGGTGGACTCGGGCGTGCCGCCGTCGAGCGCGGCGGGGAACGAGGCGATCGACAGGTTGGAGACGTTGCCGTCCACCCCGCCGATCCGGTCGAGCTGGGCGGCGCGGTCGCGCATTTCTCGTACAGCCGGGGCGGTGTATCCGGGGCCGAGCACCATCACGTGCGCCTCGTACACCCAGCCGCCCGGCGCGGACGCCTTCCGGCGCCGCACGAGATCGACCTTGTGCCAGGCCAGCGGGTTGGACAGGAAGTACTCAACCCGCGCCCACTGGCCCGCGCCCTGCGGGATGCGGACAGGGAGCACGAGGTCACCGCGCTTTCCCTCGGGGCCTCCGGCGAAGATCAGGGCGAGGGGGCTGTTGTAGTCCCACCAGTTCGCCTTTCGCATCCCCGGCTTACCCGAGGCGGTGACCTTGCCCGTGGGTACCTTGTCGTCTGGCAACGTCGGCTTCGGCATGCGGCGCGGCTGCATCAGCGAGTGCCAGCCGCCGTCGGGGTAGGCCAGGGCGTGGCCGTGAAGGGTGCCGACCAGACGGAACGTCTCCCACTTGTTCTCGGTTGTGTGCGAGCGGGCACGGCCCGGAATCCGAGTGAAGTCGTGCCAGTTGCCGACCTTTGGCCGGCCAAACCGGTGGCCCGTCACGTCGGGAAACAGATGGCGCGAGACGCCGCTCCACACCTCATCGGCGATGTGCATCGCCAGGGCCTTGGAGGCGTGGTGCTTCAAGTGCCCTGAGTTTTCCAAGTGCTTGTAGGCGCAGCGCTCCAAGCCCTCACGAGACAGGCCGAGGCGCTGCCGTACCGCCTTCGCCCCGTCACGCTCTCGCTCCCGGTGCGCAGCCCAGTAGGCATCGACCTTGGCGCGGGCATCCCGCTGGACGGCCCTCTTGATCGACCACATTGCGCCGAACAAGCCGTTCAGCCGACCGAGGTCGGCGGGGTCGGTGACAGCCAGCGGCAGCACCATCACCGACACCAACCCGGCGTTGGGCTTGGTCCACTTCGGGGCCTTGTTCTTCCCCCGGAACTTCCGTGTCTGGGCAGCCCGCATCGCCGTCACCCCCCTTCAGCATGACCCCGGCTCCACATCCCCAACTTAGAGGGTGCTTCGGACAAACAGGCGAATCACGCACACGTTCATCACTACTCGCGACGTCTCGCACGCATGCGCGACCGGGGTGACGGCGCGACTCAAGGTGACCGTCCAGCACGCCTGCCACCTCAACAGCAGCCGTGCCGACATCCCGACCGCGATCTACGTCGGCCTCACCCGGCCGCCGGTCGCCCCGTCACCCCACCGGCGTGAGCAGCGCGTCCGCGATGGCCGTTCGGGCGTACAGCACCGAACGGCCGGCGCGGTGGCCGGTGACCAGGCCCGCGTCGCGCAGCGCCGTGAGGTGCTGGGAGACGGCGGCGGCGGACAGGCCGCTGTGGCGGGCCAGTTGGGTGGTGGAGGCCGGGGTGTCGAGCTCGGCGAGCAGCAGGGTCCGGGAGCGGCCCAGTACGGCGGCCACCGCGTCGGTGGCCTTGGTGGCGCGGGGCTCCCAGAGCGTGCCGATCCCCCGCGCCGGGTAGGCCAGTTGGAGCGGATCGGGGGCCACCGAGCGGGTCAGGACCCGGGGCCAGGCGAAGGCGGAGGGCACCAGCAGCAGTCCGGGGCCGGTCTGGGCGCGGGTCAGCGCGCAGGCCCGGCGGACCATGCGCAGGGTGCCCGAGTCCCAGGTCACGGTGGAGTGGAGCTCGTTGAGGACGTGGGCGGAGCCGTGCTCGGCGACCTGCCGGGCCCGGTGGAACACGTCGGCTTCGAGGAGCTGGCGGATCCGTGGCCAGTAGGGCGCGAGCGCGAGTTCCCAGTAGGTCCGGATCTCGTCGGTGACCTTCTCCAGTACGGCTTCGGGGTCCTCGTGGAGCAGCCTCAGGCGCACCGCCGGCCCGTATTTCACCTCGATCGTCGCCAGGTCGGCGCGCACGTTCTGCGGGCTGCTCGCGCGGATGGCCGCCAGCTCGGCGTCGAGCTCCGGGAAGGGGCCGGCCGGGGTCGGGTTGAGGAAGTCCGCGAGGTAGCCGCCGCCCGGGATCAGCGCGGCGAGCCAGCCCCGGTCCAGGCCCGCGCTCAGCAGCCGGGGCCGCACCTGGGCGGCCCAGCGGCGGTGCAGCGGCGGATCGGTCTCCGCGTGCAGCAGCCGGAAGCTGGTGACGACCTCCCACATCGGGGACACCGCGAAGCGGGTCTGCGCCAGATCGGCCGCCGAGAAGCTCAGTTCGTATTCCATGGTTCCGCGTACCCCCGTCGCCGCCCGTTGGATTCGGCCCCACCTTAATCAATAGGACCCACGGCCGTCCCCCCGCAGGCTCCTCTCATGCCCTCCTCCTTCCGCGGACTCCCGCCCCTCGTCTGGACCCTCTTCGCCGGTACGGTCGTCAACCGGCTCGGCTACCTCGTCACCCCCTTCCTCGTCTTCCTCCTCGCCGACCGGGACATCACCGGCTCCGACATCTCCTTCGTGCTCGGCGCGCTGGGCGCCGGCCACCTGCTCGGCCCGGCCCTCGGCGGACTGCTCGCCGACCGGATCGGCCGCCGCCCCACCATGCTGATCGGGCTCATCGGCTCCGCCGTCGCCCAGGGCGCCCTGTTCCTGGCCCCGGGGCTCTGGACGATGGCCGCCTCCGCGCTGCTGCTCAGCACCGCCGGAGCCACCGTGGGGCCCGCCGCGTTCGCGCTGCTCGCCGACTCGGTGGACACCGGATGGCGGCAGCGCGCGTACGCCCTGTTCAACTGGGGCGTGAACATCGGTACGGCCGTCGCCGGCGTCCTCGGCGGGTTCCTCGCCGCGCACGGGTACTGGCTGCTCTTCGCCGTCGACGCCGGTTCGGCCCTCCTCTACGCGGCCGTGGTCGCGACCCGGCTGCGCGAACCGGCCCGCACCGCCCCGACCAAGGCCTCGGGCCTGGGCTACGGGGTCGTCCTGCGCGACCGGCTGATGATGCTGCTGCTCCCGCTGCTCGGCATCCAGCTGTTCGTGTACTCGCTGACCGAGGTGGCGCTGCCGCTGGCCGTCCGCGACAGCGGCCTCTCGCCCGCCGTGTACGGGGCCCTGGCGGCGGTCAACGCCGTCCTGGTGGTGGCCCTGCAGCCGTACATGACGACCAGGCTCTCGGGACTGCCGCAGCTGCCGGTGCTGGCCGCGGGCAGCACCCTGGTCGCCGCCGGCGTGGCGCTGACCGGGGTCGCGGACTCCGTCACCGGCTACGTGGTCTCGGTGGTCGTCTGGTCGCTCGGCGAGGTGGCCGTGGCCGGCATCGCGGCCTCACTGGTGGCCGACCTGGCCCCGGCCGACGCCCGCGGCCGCTACCAGGGCGCCTTCAGCTGGACCTGGGGCACGGCCCGCTTCGCCGCCCTCACCCTGGGCGTGGCCCTGTACACCGGGGTCGGGCCGGCGGTCCTGTGGTGGGGCGCCCTCGTCGCGGGACTCCTCGCCTCGGCGGCGATCCTGGGCCTGCGCGGCCGGATCGCGATGCGTGCGGAGCGGGACCTCGACCTGGCGGCCTAGACCGCCTCGACCACGACAGGGTGCCCCGAGAGGAGCCGTCCCAGGTCGTCCACGTCCGAGGTGAACACCGTCACCTGTGCCCCTCGCCTCGACTTCTCGACCGCGACGGCGGCAAGGACAGCGTCGATGGCGTACTTGTGGCCGTGTAGCCCCGCCTCCGTGAGGAGTGCACGAGCGAGGCCAACGACCGGGTCATCCGCGTGGACCACTTCGATGCGGGACAGGGACCAGTCCCAGAGCCGGGGCGCCTTGCCCGGCCGTGGATCCCATGCCTCCAGCGTCGTGAGCCCCGAGGTGACGACCGGCACCTTGCGATCCCAGGCCTTGTTGACCAGACCGACGATGGCCCGGTCCCCGCGCACCGCTTTGGACAGCGCCTCGGAGTCGAAAACGAACAGCCGCGGGCGATGAACGGGCGCGGGCTTCGACCGCGGCGTCATGCCGCAGCCTGTCCTGAGTCGTGGGTCACCTCTACTCCGGCTCTCAGCGCATCGTGTTTGGCGTCGATCTCAGCGAGCCACTCGTCCGTGGCACGGAGTTCCTCGTCGGTCAGGGCGCCGTACTCCTCCTGAAGGCCGGCCGACAGCTCACCCAGCTTGTCCACCGCATCCCTGCCTGCCGCCGCTTCCGTGATGTACGCCGACACACCGCGCGCGTCCACCCGGGAGCGGATCGACTCCAGAAGCTCCTCGGGCACGGTGATCGTGATCTTCTTCGTAGCCATACAGCAAGTATGAAGCCCTCGCAAACCGCCCGTCCAGTCCCCTCACGGGTGAACCCCAACGACGCCGGGCCCCGGCCTAAGCCGGGAACCTGCGGTCCACCCACCGGAAGGTGAACTCGATGAGGGTGGCCGCGACGGCGGCGACGGCGACGGCGGTCCACGGCATCACGGCGCCCTCCAGCTTGAGCTGGAAGAACTCCTGGAGCCAGGGCACGACGAGCACGATCAGGAACGCCAGGCCCATCGCGCCGACCAGGCCGACCCGCCACCAGGTGTACGGGCGGGCGATGATCGCCAGCACCCACATCGAGGTCAGGAACAGTGCGAGCGTCGCCGCGCTGGTCTCCGCCTTGAGGGCGTCGGGGCCGGAGTAGTGGTGGCGGGCGATCACGTAGGTGACGAAGCAGGCGACGGCGGCGATGACCCCGCCCGGGATCGCGTACCGCATCACGCGTTTCACGAAGTGCGGCTTGGCCCGCTCCTTGTTCGGCGCCAGCGCCAGGAAGAAGGCCGGGATGCCGATGGTCAGCGTGGACAGCAGCGTCAGGTGGCGCGGCAGGAACGGGTACTCGACCTGGGAGCAGACCACCAGGACGGCCAGCAGCACCGAGTAGACGGTCTTCGTGAGGAAGAGGGTGGCCACGCGGGTGATGTTGCCGATGACCCGGCGGCCCTCGGCGACCACCGAGGGCAGGGTGGAGAAGCTGTTGTTGAGGAGCACGATCTGCGCGACGGCCCGGGTGGCCTCCGAGCCGGAGCCCATGCTCACGCCGATGTCGGCGTCCTTGAGCGCGAGCACGTCGTTGACCCCGTCACCGGTCATCGCGACCGTGTGGCCCCGGGACTGGAGGGCGGCGACCATGTCGCGCTTCTGCTGCGGGGTGACCCGCCCGAAGACGGCGTTCTGGTCGAGCACCTCGGCCATGGCGCCCCGGTCGGTGGGGAGCTTCCGGGCATCGACGGTGCTCTCGGCGCCGGGCAGGCCCAGCTTCCCGGCGACCGCGCCGACCGAGACGGCGTTGTCCCCGGAGATGACCTTGGCCTTGACGCCCTGGTCCTCGAAGTACCGCAGGGTGTCGGCGGCGTCGGGGCGCAGCCGCTGCTCGAGGACGACCAGGGCGGTCGGCTTGACCCCGGTGGCCACGGCCGGGTCGTCGAGTTCGCGGGCGGCCCGGCCCAGCAGGAGGACCCGTAGGCCCTGCTCGTTGAGCTCGTTGATCTCCTCCAGGGCCGGGTCCCCGGCCGGGAGCAGCACGTCGGGGGCGCCGAGCAGCCAGGTGTTGTTCTCGCCGTCGCCCTCGCTGAAGCTGGCGCCGCTGTACTTGCGGGCGGAGGAGAAGGGCAGCGATTCGGTGCAGCGCCACTCGGCGCTGTCGGGGTAGGCGTCGATGATCGCCTGGAGGCTGGCGTTGGGGCGCGGGTCGCTCTCGCCGAGCGCGCCGAGCACCTTCTTGACGTACGCGGCGTCCGCGCCGCCGAGCGGGCGGCACTCGGTGACGTCCATGCCGCCCTCGGTGAGGGTGCCGGTCTTGTCGAGGCAGACCACGTCGACGCGGGCGAGCCCCTCGATGGCGGGCAGCTCCTGCACCAGGCACTGCTTGCGGCCGAGCCGGATGACGCCGATGGCGAAGGCGACGGAGGTGAGGAGGACGAGGCCCTCGGGGATCATCGGGACGATGCCGCCGACGGTGCGGGCGATGGCGTCCTTGAGGTTGTTGTCCTTGACGATCAGCTGGCTGATGATCAGGCCGATGGAGGTCGGGACCATCATCCAGGTGACGTACTTGAGGATGGTGGAGATGCCGGAGCGCAGCTCGGAGTGGACGAGCGTGAACCGGGAGGCCTCTTCGGCGAGCTGCGCGGCGTAGGCCTCGCGGCCGACCTTGGTGGCGGTGAAGGCGCCGCCGCCGGCGACGACGAACGACCCGGACATGACCGGGTCGCCGGGCTTCTTCAGGACCGGGTCGGCCTCGCCGGTGAGGAGGGATTCGTCGATCTCCAGGCCGTCGGCCTCGCCGACGAGCCCGTCGACGACGACCTTGTCGCCGGGACCGAGCTCGATGACGTCGTCGAGGACGATCTCGGAGGTGGAGATCTCGGCGGTGCGGCCGTCGCGGCGGACGCTGGGTTTGGCTTCGCCGATGACGGCGAGGCTGTCCAGGGTCTTCTTGGCGCGCATCTCCTGGATGATGCCGATGCCGGTGTTCGCGATGATCACGAAGCCGAAGAGGCTGTCCTGGATCGGCGCGACGAAGAACATGACCACCCAGAGGACGCCGATGATGGCGTTGAAGCGGGTGAAGACGTTGGCGCGGACGATCTCGGACGTGGAGCGGCTGCTGCGGACGGGCACGTCGTTGACGGCTCCGCGGGCGACGCGCTCGGCGACCTCGGCGGTGCTCAGGCCGGCCGGCTTGAACCGGGGTGCGGGTGGCCGGACCGGGTGGACGGGATCGAGCTCGGCCCCCGCGTCGATGGCGGTCCCGGCGGGTGCGGGGCCGGCGCTGACGCCCGGCTCCGGTCCCTCTGATCCCTCTGATTCGATCTGTGCCCGCTCCGTCATGGTTTCGACGGTAAAGGGGGATCCAACGGTTCACCCGCCGACAGGTATGAAGATCCGACTTCAGGATGAGCCAAATCCCCCGCTGGTAGCCCCTTCGCACGACCCGGTGCGGCGCGCGGGGCACGTGCGGCACCGTTGCCAGGGGCTCCGCCCCAGGAGACCCCCGCGCCTCAACCGCTGGCGAGGCCGGATGTGGCGGGCTAGCCCGCCTGGGGAGCCGGGCCCCCCTGGGTGTCTTCGTTCCGGGCGGCCAGCTCAAGGGCGTGGCGCTTGAGGGCCGCGTCGCGGCCGCGGACGTACCAGAGGCCGATCAGGCCGAGGAACCCGCCGACCGCGCAGGTCCAGACCCACCACAGCATGCCCCGGTCGGCGAACCACCCGTAGAAGGGGAGCTGGAAGAGGAAGAGGGCGAACCAGATGATCGTGCCGCCGGTCACGGTGCCGACGATCGGGCCCTCCAGGGGCTCGGGGGCCTCGTGCGTCGCAGTCCATTTCGCCATGGGGGCAAGTCTAGGCCGGTCGACTCAGGGTCTACGCGCGGAGATAGACGGCCCTTCGTTCATGTGTTCATACTGAAACGGTTTGGGCTTGGCCCGTTTTCGTCGTATGAAACCACCACTGAGGACCAGGACCCCCATGAGCACGACGGCCCCCGTGGACCGCTACTTCAAGATCTCCGAGCGCGGCTCGACCATCGGCCGCGAGGTCCGCGGCGGGTTCGCCACCTTCTTCGCGATGGCCTACATCATCGTGCTGAACCCGATCATCCTGGGCAGCGCGAAGGACATGTACGGCAACCAGCTCGACGGCGGCCAGCTGGTCACCGCCACCGTGCTGACCGCGGCCTTCACCACCCTGCTGATGGGCGTGATCGGCAACGTCCCGATCGCGCTGGCGGCCGGCCTCGGCGTCAACACCGTCGTCGCCCTCCAGCTCGCCCCGCGCATGAGCTGGCCCGACGCCATGGGCATGGTGGTCCTGGCCGGCTTCGTGGTGATGCTGCTGGTCGCCACCGGCCTGCGCGAGCGGGTCATGAACGCCGTCCCGCTCGGCCTGCGCAAGGGCATCGCGATCGGCATCGGCCTGTTCATCCTGCTGATCGGCCTGGTCGACTCGGGCTTCGTCACCCGCATCCCCGACCTCGCGCACACCACGGTCCCGATCCAGCTCGGCAGCAACGGCCACCTGCACGGCTGGCCCGTCCTGATCTTCGTGGTGGGCGTCCTGCTGACGCTGACCCTGATCATCCGCAAGACCCCCGGCGCGATCCTGATCTCCATCGTGGCCATGACCGTCGCCGCCCTGCTGATCCAGCTGATCGCCAAGCTCCCGGACGCCGCCTGGGGCCTGACCGTCCCGGAGTGGCCGGGCAACCCGCTGGCCGCGCCCGACTTCGGCCTGATCGGTCAGGTCAGCCTGTTCGGCGGCTTCGGCAAGGTCGGGATGCTGACCGGCATCCTGTTCGTCTTCACCGTGCTGCTGTCCTGCTTCTTCGACGCCATGGGCACCATCCTCGGCGTCGGCGACGAGGCGAAGCTGACGAAGCCGGACGGCTCCTTCCCCGGCATCAACCGGGTGCTGTTCGTCGACGGCATGGCCGTCGCCGCGGGCGGCGCCTCCTCCTCCTCGGCCACCACCTGCTTCGTGGAGTCCACGGCGGGCGTCGGCGAGGGGGCCAGGACCGGCCTCGCGAACATCGTGACCGGCGGCCTGTTCACCGTGTCGCTGTTCCTCACGCCGCTCGCCACGATGGTCCCTTCACAGGCGGCCACGCCCGCTCTCGTCGCGGTCGGCTTCCTGATCATGGCCGGCTCGGTCAGGGACATCGACTGGAACGACTTCACCATCGCCGTCCCGGCCTTCCTGGCCATGGTGATGATGCCGTTCACGTACTCGATCACCAACGGCATCGGCATCGGCTTCGTGGCCTTCTCCGTACTGCGGCTGGCGACCGGCCGGGGCCGCGAGGTCCCGGTGGCCATGTACGTCGTGTCCGCGGTCTTCGTCTTCTACTACGCGATGCCGGCGCTGGGCCTCACGTAGCCCCGGCCCGGGGAGCCCCCGGGCTCAGGTGAGCCCGTAGAACTTCTCCGTCTCGTCGACGGCCGCCTTGAAGCGTTCGTCGAAATCGTCGCGAATGAGCGTCCGGACCACATAGTCCTGGACGCTCATTCCTCGTTTGGCGGCATGAGTCCGGAGCCTGTCGAGGAGCTCCCCGTCTATGCGCATGCTCAGCACATGTGTCCCCATGCCGAAAGAGTCGGGGCACAGGGCATGGACGCGTGTCACTTTCCGGAGCCGACTCACCCTTACGAGTGACGCCGGATACCTGGTGTTCCTTAGGTAGAGTAATGAGTTACTCTAAATACATGCATGACCTTTCCCAAGGTGCCGACGCGGCCGCCGTGAACGATCTCCGCTCCGCCGTCATGCGGCTGGGCCGGCGCCTCAAGCACCAGCGCGTCGACGAATCGCTGAGCCCGACCGAGATGTCGGTCCTCGGCACCCTCGCCCGCTGCGGCCAGGCCACCCCCGGTGAGCTGGCCCGCCGCGAGCACGTGCAGCCGCCGTCCATGACGCGCATCGTCGCGTTGCTGGAAGCCAAGGGACTGGTCACGCTGGAACCGCACCCCGACGACCGCCGCCAGAAGGTGGTCCGCCAGACGGAGGAGGCCGAAGCGATGCTCGAAGAGAGCCGTCGCAAGCGCAACGCCTTCCTCGCCGGGCTCGCGGCCGAGCTGACCGAGGACGAATGGGCGAAGCTGCGCGAAGCCGCGCCCGTCCTGGACAAGCTCGCGCACCTATAGGAACGACGCCAGGAGGCGACCCCTTTTGAGTACGGGACCCGGAGCAGACTCCGCCCCCGGCCACACACCCACCACTACGCGCGCCGCCGCCGGGCCCGCGCCGGGCAAGAACTCCATGTTCAGCTCACTGAAGATCCGGAACTACCGGCTCTTCGCCACCGGCCAGGTCGTCTCGAACACCGGGACCTGGATGCAGCGCATCGCCCAGGACTGGCTGGTCCTCTCCCTGACCGGCTCCGCGTCCGCGGTCGGCATCACCATCGCGCTGCAGTTCCTGCCGATGATGCTCTTCGGCCTCTACGGAGGCGTCCTCGCCGACCGGCTCCCCAAGCGCCCGCTGCTGCTGTTCACCCAGGCCGCCATGGGCCTCACCGGCCTCGCCCTCGGTGTCCTCACCCTCGCCGGTCACGTCAACGTCTGGCACGTCTACCTCGCCGCCTTCCTCCTCGGCCTGGTCACCGTCGTGGACAACCCGGCCCGCCAGACCTTCGTCTCCGAGATGGTCGGCAAGAACCAGCTGGCCAACGCGGTCAGCCTGAATTCGGCCAACTTCCAGTCCGCGCGACTGGTCGGCCCCGCCATCGCCGGCGTCCTGATCACCGCCGTGGGCTCCGGATGGGCCTTCCTGCTCAACGGCCTGTCCTTCGCGGCGCCGATCGCGGCCCTGATGCTGATGCGGACCCGCGAACTGCACCAGGCCGAGGTCCAGCCCCGCGCCAAAGGCCAGCTCCGGGAGGGCCTGCGGTACGTCGCCGGGCGGCCCGAGCTGATCTGGCCGATCGTGCTCGTCGGATTCATCGGCACCTTCGGCTTCAACTTCCCGATCTGGCTCTCCGCCTTCGTCAGCAAGGTCTTCCACGGCGACGCGGGCACCTACGGGCTCTTCAACACGCTGATCGCGGCGGGCTCCCTGGCGGGCGCGCTGCTGGCGGCCCGGCGGGGCCTGTCCCGCCTGCGGCTGCTGGTCGCGGCGGCGGTGCTCTTCTCCGTCCTCCTGCTGGTGACGGCGTTCGCACCCGGCTTCTGGCTGTTCGCGGCGCTCCTCGTCCCCATCGGGGTCTTCGGCCTGACGGTCAACGTCACCGCCAACTCCAGCGTCCAGATGGCCACCGACCCCGAGATGCGGGGCCGGGTGATGGCCCTGTTCATGATGGTCTTCACCGGCGGCACCCCGATCGGGGCCCCGCTGGTCGGATGGGTCACGGACACCTACGGAGCGCGGATCGGCATGGCCGCGGGCGGAGCGGTCTCCCTGGCCGCCGCCCTCACGATCGGCCTCGTCCTGTCCCGCATCGGCAACCTCCGCCTCAGCGTGAACCGCCACGGCGTCGCCTTCGTCCCCTCGGACCGCCGCCGCCAGCTGGCGACGGCCGCGTGACGCACCCGGCGCGACCGGATCGCCTTCCGGGCGATCCGGTCCCGCCGGCCCGGCATCCAGCCCCGCCGGCGTTCGAGGCACAGGGGGCCCGGGGACCGGTCCCCGGCAACGGCGCCGCACGGCGACCACATCGCTAGGCTCGGCACCATGAGACTGTTCGCAGCCGTCATCCCGCCCGAGGCGGCCATCTCGGAACTGGCCGAGACCGTCCGCGGCCTACAGGACGACCGCCTCCGCTGGACCGCGGAAGCGGGCTGGCACTTCACGCTCGCCTTCATGGGCGAGGTCCGCGACGAGGTCCTCCCCGAGCTGCACGCCCGCCTCGCCCGGGCCGCGGCCCGCACCGCGCCCTTCCCGCTCCGGATCCACGGCTCCGGCCACTTCGGCCACCGCTCCCTGTGGGCCGGCGCCGCCGGGGACCTCGACGCCCTGCGCATGCTCGCCGAGCGCGCCGACGCCGCCGCCCGGCGCTCCGGGGTGCCCATGGACCAGCACCACCGCTACACCCCCCACCTCACCCTCGGCCGGCTCCGCGACGAGCGGCACGACGTCCGCCCCTACGCCGCGGCCCTGGCCTCCTTCGAGGGCACCGCCTGGCAGGTCGGCGAGCTCAGCCTGGTCCGCAGCAACCTGCCCGACTCCGGGGTCCCGGGCGAACAGCCCCGCTACGAGGTCGTCGGGTCCTGGGAACTGGGCGAGCCCGCCCCTCCGTCCGAAGGGCGGGCCCGGTCGCGTTAGGCTCGACGGGTGGATCCCAAGACCAGAAACCGCGTCATGGCCGGTGTACTCGTACTGATGTTCCTCGTGGTGGCGGTGGCCGCCGCGGTAGGCCAGTAGGCCGGCGGGCCCGGCGCCCGCCGCCTACCAGGCGAACGCCTCCGGAGCGGGCCCCGGCCCCGGGAAGACCTCGTCCAGCCCGGCCAGCACCTCCGGCGACAGCTCCAGCTCCACCGCGCGCAGCGCGGACGCGAGCTGCTCCGGCGTACGCGGCCCGACGATCGGGCCCGTGACCCCGGGACGCGTCAGCAGCCACGCCAGAGCGACCTCGCCGGGCTCCAGTCCGTGCTTGTCCAGCAGGTCCTCGTACGCCTGCACCTGCGCCCGTACGGAGCTGCTCGCGAGCGCGTCCGCCAAGCCACGTGGTGGAACTGTTGAAGCGCTCTCCCGGCTGGAGCCGGGAGATTCCCGCTTACCTTGCGGCAGCGGGCTTGACGCGCTTGGCGCGCCTGACGACTGCCCTCCCGGCAGCCGGGATGAGCGCGAGGCCCATCCGGTACAGGTGCAAGACGTTGAGGGCCGCGTTGTGGTCGGCGTTGCCCGACCAGCCGCAGTCCGGGTTCTTGCACACGAACACGGCCTGGGACTCCCAGCTGCCGGGCGTGGTCAAGCCGCACGCCGAGCAGCGCAGGCTGGTGCCGGCGGCGGGGACCTTGTGCAGGGTGCCGCCGTGCCGGGCGGTCTTGTACGCCAGCATGACGACCGTCCCGCCCCACGCCTCCCCGCTGATCGAGCGGTTCAGCCCGGACTTCTGGGCAACGTTCTGCCCCGGCTCTTCGATGGTTCCCCGGCCAGACCTGACCATGTTCGCGATGGTGAGTGCTTCGACCACGACCGTGCCGTATGCGCAGGCGATGGCGGTGGTCGTCTGATGCTGCCAGTCCAGGGCCCGGCGCTTGGCTTTCGCGCGGAGTCCTGCGATCTGGTCGTAGGTGCGGTGCAGCCGGCGGCTGGCCTGCTCGCCGGGCTTACGGTGCCGCTTACGCTGCGCGGCGCGCCGCTCCAGGCGCAGGAGCTTGGCCTTCTCTCGATCGGTCAGCCACTCGCCGTGCCCGTACGTTTCGCCATCCGAGAGGGCGATCGGCACGGTGATGCCCACGTCGATACCGACCTCCGGGCCCTGGTGCGGCTCGGGCGTGACCTCCAAGGTCTGGACGCGGAAGGCGATGTGCCAGCCGAGCGGGTCTTTGACCAGCCGTGCTCCGGTGATCCGGTTCTCCGCGTTGCCATGCTTGCCGACAGGCAGGTCCTTGGTCCACCGGAAACGGATACGGCCAATTTTGGGAATGTTGGCCATACCCCAGCGGCGGTGCACGCGAACGATATTCAGGTCGCGGCCCTGCGGGACGTCCACGGACATCACCGTGCGGAACCGGCCCTTGAAGTTCGGGGCGTCCGCGCGGCCGTCCCAGCAGTTCTTCCAGGCCTGGAAGTAGGTTTTCAACACCGCTTGCGAAGCCTGCGCGGGAAGGATAGCGAGAAAGCCGATGTCCTCGCGGGCCTGCCGGATCGCGGCGTCCGCGTTCACCAGGGTCCGCTTCTCTTTCGGCATCATCTGCCACCAGGCGTGCAGGAGATTCCACATGGTGCGAGCCGCATGCGCCTGGCTGTCGGTCTTTTCAACGCTTCGGCAGGCGACAGTGCAAGCCGGGCGCGATGGCCGAACTGCTGCTTGACCAGCGCATCTTGACTCACGACCGAGAACTTAGCAGCGCGTGATGCCACCACGCTGGAATCCTCGTCCCGATGCACGCGCCGGACGTCTTATTGTCCACAACCTGCACGTTCACTTGGTTTACGCCACCAGATACCGACGGAAAGCGCTCACCGGCGCCATACCGACCCGCACCGACTCCGCCGGATCATGTGGATTCGCGGGGTGCTCTTGCCTGGAGTGGACTCGAAGCAGTTGGCTTGGGCTCATGAAGTACACGCAGCTCGGACGCACCGGACTCAAGGTCAGCCGACTCGTTCTCGGCACCATGAACTTCGGTCCACAGACAGACGAACCCACCAGCCACGGCATCCTGGATGCCGCGCTCGACTCGGGTCTGAACTTCGTAGACACCGCCAATGTGTACGGGTGGGGTGAGAACAAGGGCCGTACCGAGGAGATCATCGGCACTTGGTTCAGCCAGGGCGGCGGCCGTCGCGAAAAGACGGTCCTCGCCACCAAGGTCTACGGGAGCATGGCCGCCGAAGGCGACCCGTGGCCCAACTACGACCGCCTGTCGGCGCTGAACATCCGGCGGGCCGTCGATGCCAGCCTCAAGCGCCTGAACACCGACTACATCGACGTGTACCAGTTTCACCACGTGGATCGGAACACGCCCTTCGAAGAGATCTGGCAGGCCGTCGAGGTCCTCATCCAGCAAGGCAAGGTCCTCTACGCCGGATCCTCGAACTTCCCCGGCTGGAAGATCGCCCAGGCCAGCGAGACCGCTGCGCGGCGAGGGACGGTCGGCCTGGTCAGCGAGCAGTGCCTGTACAACCTCGCCGAGCGGCGAGCGGAGATGGAGGTCATCCCGGCCGCCCAGGAGTACGGGCTCGGGGTCATCCCCTGGTCCCCGCTGCACGGTGGGCTCCTCGGCGGGGTCATCAAGAAGGAGGTCGAGGGCAGCCGCCGCGCCTCGGGCCGCTCCGCCGACGCACTGACCAACACCTCGGTGCGGGCCCAGGTCCAGGCGTACGAGGACCTGCTGGACAAGCACGGCCTGGAGCCCGGCGAGACCGCGCTGGCCTGGCTGCTGACGCGTCCGGGGGTCACGGGCCCGATCGTCGGTCCACGCACATCCGAGCAACTGGAGAGCGCGCTGCGCGCACTGGAGCTGGAGCTGGAAGACGAGCTGCTGACAGCCCTGGACGAGATCTTCCCCGGTCCGGGACCGTCCCCGGAAGCCTTCGCCTGGTAGCAGACAGCAGGCAGCTGTACGTGGCGGTGGCCATCGTCCCTTCCTTGTGGAGGGAAACCACCGCGCGTTCGTGTTACTCGTCCTGCCGGGGCCGGTACGGCCCCCCGATGCCCCAGGCCTGGTGGAGGACCGCCGCGAACTCCCCCGCCAGGCGGTGCTCGCCGGAGGCGTTGGGGTGCGTGCCGTCGTAGGTGTCCCGGTCTATGTCGTACGCCTCCGGGCGCGCGGCCAGCAGGATCGGCGAGCCGGGGGTCGACAGGTCGGCGACGGCCTTGGCGAGGAGCTCGTTGAACAGCTCGACCTGCCGCGCGAAGGGCGCGTCGTCCCGGGCCCTGATGTTGGGTATGACGGGCAGCAGGACCATCCGTATCCCGGGCCGGGCGGCGCGGGCCTCCGCGATGAACCGGCGGGCATTGGCGGCGGTGCCCTCGGCGGCGGTGTAGAAGCCGAGGTCGATCAGCCCGAGGGAGACGAGTAGGACGTCGGCCCGGGCGGCGCCGGCGGCCGGTCCGATGAGCGGGGCCATGTGCTGCCAGCCCTCGCCCCAGCCGGCCAGATGACGGCGGGCGTCGGCGGGGAAACCGGGGTCGGCGTACTCGTGGCTGGTCGGCGCGTCCGCGAAGGTGTCGTAGAGCCCGCTGCGGGGACCGACGATCTCGTACGGGCCGCCGTAGGTGGTGTCGAGGTGCTGCCACATCCGGTAGCGCCAGGTGTAGTCGCCGGCGCATCCGACGGTCATGGAATCCCCGACGAACATGAAACGCATCCGGTCATCTTCGCGGATCACGGGGGCCGCGGCCCCTGTGATGCCGGACACGCGGGGCGGGCTGGCAGGGTAGGGGCATGCGCCCGCACCTGCTGCCCCTGACCGCCGCCGCCGCTGCCGTTCTCGCCTTGCTGCCCTCGGCCGCCGCCGCGTCCGGGTCCGCCGCGTCCGGGTTCACGATCACCGATCCGCGGATCAAGGAGTCGAGCGGGCTCGCGGCCAGCCGGATCCACCCCGGCGTCTACTGGACGCACAACGACAGCGACGACGGCCCGTACGTGTACGCCGTGGACTCCGCGACCGGCAAGACGGTCGCCCGGATCACCCTGACGGGCATCGGCAGCCCCCGGGACGTCGAGGGGATCTCGCTGGGCCCGGACGGGCGGCTGTACGTCGGCGACATCGGCGACAACCTGGGCGGCTCCTGGAACCACGTGTGGATATACCGCTTCGCCGAGCCCAAGACCCTCAAGGACGCCACGCTCAAGGCCGAGCAGTTCACGGTGAAGTACGCCGACGGGCCGCGGAACGCGGAGGCGCTGATGGTGCACCCGGTGACCGGGCGGGTGTACATCGCCAGCAAGGACGAGAAGGCCGGCGGGCTCTACGAGGGGCCGCAGGCGCTGTCCGCCTCCGGTACGAACACCTTCCGGCGGATCGGGGACGTCCCGTGGGTCACGGACGGGGCGTTCTCCCCGGACGGGGGGCGGCTCGCGCTGCGGGGGTACTTGTGGGCGAGGACCTACCCGTGGAAGGACGGGCGGCCCTCGGGGGACGGGGAGGCGGTGGCCGCGCCGTGGCAGGGGCAGGCGGAGTCCGTGACGTACACGGCGGACGGGTCGATGCTGATGTTCGGCGCGGAGGGGGTGGGCAGCCGGGTCGTCGCCGTCCCGGTGGCGCCGACCGCGAAGCCGTCGCCTTCGCCCTCCGCCCCCGGGGCCCCCGCCCCGACCCCCGGCGCCCCGGCGGCCCCCGAATCCGGCAGCTTCACGAAGGGCGCCCTCGTCCTGGTCCTGGCCCTCGCCATCACCCTGGCCGCGAAGCGCCTCCTGCGCCGCCGCCTCAAGGCCTGACCCTCCGGGTCGGGGTACGGATCCGGGTCCGGGTCCGGGTGGGCCCTGCGGGGCGAAGTCCCCTACCCACCCTTCCCCCGTTCCCCGGGCTCCGCCCGGACCCCTCCTGGGGCTCCGCCCCGGACCGCGGCCCGCAAACGCCGGACGGCTGGAAAGAACAGCTCAGGCCCCCTGGATCGGGATCTGGTGGGAGTCCGACGGGGCGGAGCCGTTCACCGGAGTGGGGGGCGGCGCCGGCTGGGACATCGTCGACAGGAGTTGGCGGGCCAGGCCGAGGCCCGTGCCGCCCATCGTCAGGGCCTTCGCGAACATCTCCGACATGCCCTCCGCCCCGTTGAGCAAGATCATGTGCTCCACGTTGCCGAAGGCACCCGCCCCCGCCTCCACGATCGCCGGCCAGTTCTCCGCGAGCTGCTGCGCGACCACCGCCTCCTGGTTCTCCGCCAGCGCGGCGGCCCGCGCCTGGATCGCCGCCGCCTCCGCGAGGCCCTTCGCCTTGGCGGCCTCCGCCTGCGCCAGTCCGTTCGCCTTCGCCGACGCCGCCTCCGCGAGGCCCTTGGCCTGGGTCGCGGCCGCCTCCGCCTCACCGGTCGCACGGGTGGCGGTCGCCGCCGCCAGGCCCCGCGCCTCGGTGGCCTTCGCGTCGGCCGCCGCGGCCGTCGTCACGCGGGTCGCCTCGGCCGCGGCCGCCAGCTCCGTCTCCTTCGCCTTGGCCTGCGCCGCGGAGATGCGCGCGTCGCGGTCCGCCTCGGCCCGGGTCCGGGTCTCGTACGCCGCCGCGTCCGCCGGCTTGCGCACGTCCGCCTGGAGCTGCTGCTCGCGCCGGTGCGCCTCCAGCTCCGCCACCCGGGTCTCCTGGACCACGACCTCCTGCCGCGCCGCCGCCTCCGACAGCGGACCCGCCTGCCGGGCCGTCGCGGCCGCCTTGTCCCGTTCGGCCTGGTAGCCGGCCTGGAGGATCTCGCTGTCCCGGGTGGCCTCCGACATCCGCGCGAAGGCGGCCTGTTCGGCCTCGGTGGCCCGCAGGTTGGCGTCCGCCTGGGCGATCCGCGCGTCCCGCTGGACGGCCGCCGCGTGCGGCATCGCCAGGTTCTTGATGTAGCCCGTCGGGTCCTCGATCTCGTGGATCTGGAGGGAGTCGACGATCAGGCCGAGCTTCTCCATCTCCGTACCGCACGCCGCCCGGGTCTGCCCGGTCAGCTTCTCCCGGTCGCGGATCATGTCCTCGACCGTCAACCCGCCCACGATGGACCGCAGATGACCGGCGAAGACGATGTGCACCCGCTCGGGCATCATCTTCTGCTGGTCCAGGAAGCGGCGGGCCGCGTTGGCGATGGACACGAAGTCGTCGCCGATCTTGAAGATGACCACGCCCTTGACCCGCAGCGGAATGCCCTGGTGGGTCACGCAGTCCACGTTCAGCTGGGTCTCGTTGAGGTCCAGCGAGAGCTTCCGCACGGCCTGCACGCCGGGCATCACCATCGTTCCCCGCCCGGTGACGATCCGGAAGCCCATGCCTTCCGCGATGCCCTCGGTCTTGTGCGCCGAGCCGGAGATGACCAGCGCCTCGTTGGGCTCGGCCACCCGCCACATGAGCTTGAACAGGCCGATCACGGCCGCGATCGCACCCACGACAATCCCTGCCAGTACGCCGACAGACATCGGCAACACCCCCTCGTACGCGGTGGCGTTCGCCACCGGGAAGGCGAGTGTGCGCCCGCGTCAAGGCGGCGTGAAGACGGTGGCCGACTCTTGTACCCGTCTTGATACGAGAGGGCGCGGGACGCCGCTTCAGTCCCCGTACGCGGCCATCACGTAGACCGTCCGCGGCGGCAGGTACTCGACCACCGTGATCACCGTCCCGACCGCCAGCCGGCCCGTCCCCGGCGCCGGGTGCGCGAGGAAGTGCTCGGCCCCGCCCCGGATCCGCACGATGACCTCGCCGACCAGCCCCGGCCCGACCGTTCCGGTGACCCGTCCGTCCAGCCCCACCATGTCCGATTCCCCCATGCACCGAGCGTACGGTGCTATCCCCTTGCGGGCTCCTCGTCGAGCCGGTATTCCTCGCCGTCCGCGTGATAGCCGTACAGCTCCCCGTAACGGCCCCAGTCCGTCGCCGTCTCCAGCTGCTGCTCCAGCTGCTCGCTCGTGTAGTGGTGCGAGAGCAGGTCGCGGAAGAAGCCGGCCCGCTGCGTGCCGCCCCGCGAGCGCTGCAGGGTGGTGTGGATCAGGTGCACCAGCGGGACCTCCATGGCCCCCTCGGCGAACAGTTCCTTCGACTCCTGTACGTCGGCCCCCGCGAAGGCGCTGCCGCGCGCGGTCAGCACCAGGTGCAGGCCCCGCACCTCGGCCAGGCCCAGCAGTTCCAGCCCGTCCACCTGGGGCAGTACGTCGTCCACCTCCAGGCCCAGTTCCTCGGCCAGGTCGGCGAGGTCCACGCTGCCGTCGCCGGTGCCGCGCTGGAGCACGATCTCGGCGAGGCCCGCCATCCCGTCGACGCTGGCCGCCGGGAGCGGGGTGTTGGCCGGGGTGCGCTTGGCGGGCGGGGCCGCGGCCGGGGTCTTGGCGGTGCGGCCGGTCATCACCGCGTACACGGCGTCCACGATCCGCTCGAACTCGGCGCCGCCCCGGTCCCGGGGGCGGGCCAGGTCCACCGCGAAGGTCTCCTTGATCGTCCCGTAGGGCCGCGAACCCAGCACCACCACCCGGTCCGCCATCAGCACGGCCTCCTCGATGTTGTGCGTGACCAGCACCACCGCCTTGGCGGGGAAACGGTCGGAGGCCCACAGCTCCATCAGCTCACCGCGCAGGTTCTCCGCGGTGAGCACGTCCAGGGCGGAGAACGGCTCGTCCATCATCAGCACGTCCGGCTCCACGACCAGGGCCCGGGCGAAGCCGACGCGCTGGCGCATCCCACCGCTGAGCTCCTTCGGGTAGGCCGACTCGAAGCCGTCCAGGCCGATCAGGTCGATCGCCTCCACCGCCTGCCGGGCCCGCGCCTCCCGGTCCATGCCCTTGGCCTCCAGGCCCAGTTCCACGTTCTGCTGCACCGTCAGCCAGGGCAGCAGCGCGAAGGTCTGGAACACCATCGCCGTGCCCGGGTTCGCCCCGCGCAGCTCCTCGCCCCGGTAGGTGACCGAGCCGGAGCTGGCGGGGATCAGCCCGGCGACGCAGCGCAGCAGGGTGGACTTGCCGCTGCCGGACTTCCCGAGGAGGGCGCCGATCTCGCCCTCCCGGATCTCCAGGTCGATGCCGCCGAGCACGGGCAGTTCCCCGTCGGCGCCGGCGTAGGACTTGGTGAGGGCGGCGGCCCGGAGGATCGTGGTCGGCGCGGTCGTGGTCGCGGTCATCGGTACGGGCTCCTCGGACGGCTCGGACGGCTCGGACGGCAGGTGCGGTACGGATCTCAGAGGGGTCAGAGGGAAGAGGGGTCAGAGGGAGTAGCGGCGTTCCGCGAGCCGGTACAGGGGCCGCCAGAAGAGCCGGTTGAGCCCGACGACGTACATGCTCATGACGGCGATCCCGGCGATCAGCTTCGGGAAGTCCCCGGCCTCGGTGGCGTGGAAGATGTACGCGCCCAGGCCGGCCGCGGACAGGGTCGTCCCGGCGAAGGTGACGACCTCGCCGACGATGGAGGCGTTCCAGGCGCCGCCCGAGGCGGTGATGCCGCCGGTGACGTACGAGGGGAACACGGCCGGGATGATCAGGCGCTTCCAGCGCTGGAGCCCGCGGACGCCGAGGTCGTCCATGGCCTCCTTGAGGTCGGAGGGGATGGCCATGGCTCCGGCGATGGCGTTGAAGAGGATGTACCACTGGGCGCCGAGGGCCATCAGCAGGACGCAGCCGATGTTGATGTTCAGCCCGGTCCGGAGGAAGAACCAGACGGCCACCGGGAAGAGCAGGTTCGCGGGGAAGCTCGCCAGGACCTGCACCACGGGCTGGGCGATCTTCGTGAGCCGGGGCGAGGAGCCGATCCACACGCCCACGGGCACCCACACGACGGTGGCGGCGGCGACGAGCACGATCACCCGGACGAAGGTGATCAGCCCGAGCAGCAGCGGCTCCCCGAAGACCCCGAGGCCGGTCTCGCGCTGGAGGTAGCGCACCAGGTCGTACAGGCCCCACAGGATGACGGCTCCGGCGACGATCGTGAAGACCACGTCGCCGGTCCGGCGGCGGGCCGGATCCACGGACAGCGCCATGTCGTCGCGGCCCAGTACGCGCGCGGCCCGGCCGGTGGCGTCGCGGGCGGGGGCGGTGGCGCGGCCGAGCAGGCGGGGCCAGTGGGAGCGGCGCAGGAAGTCCAGTACGTAGCTGCGCTGGACGTCGGTGGACTCCGACTGCTCGTTCTTGTACTTCTCCGCCCAGGCCGTCAGGGGCCGCCAGAAGAGGAAGTTGACGGTGACGATGGTGACGGTCATCGCGAGGATGACCCAGCCGACCTTGGCGAGGTCCCCCTCGCCGATCGCGGTGCCGGCGTACGAGCCGAGGCCGGGGACGGCGTACTCCTGCCCGGAGACGGAGACCGCCTCGGAGGCCACGAGCATGAACCAGCCGCCGGCGAAGCTCATCATGCCGTTCCACACCAGGTCGATGACCCCGGCGGGGACCTCCACGCGCCAGAAGCGCATCCAGCGGGTGAAGCCGAACGAGCGGGAAACCTCGTCGAGTTCGCGGGGCAGCGAGGTCAAGGTGGCGTAGAACCCGAAGGTCATGTTCCAGGCCTGGGAGGTGAAGATCGCGAAGATGACGGCGCATTCGAGGCCGAGGAGCGAGCCGGGGAAGAGCGCGACGAAGAAGGTGACGAGGACGGAGAGGAAGCCGAGGACGGGGACGGACTGGAGGATGTCCAGGGCCGGGATCAGCACCCGTTCCAGTCGGCGGCTGCGGGCGGCGGCGTAGGCGTAGCCGAAGGTGAAGACCAAGGAAGCGATCAGCGCGATGAACATGCGCAGGACGCTGCGGGCGGCGTAGTACGGGAGCTTCGCGGGGTCCGTGTCCACGTCGGGGACGTCGGCGGGGTCGAAGTTGACCGTGGTGCCCTTGCCGACCTGGAGGATCGCGTACCCGAGCACGAGGAAGGCCGCCGCCACGGCGAAGTCCACCCAGGACAGGCGGGTGCGGGCGGGGGCCGCCTGGCCGGTGTGGGTCTCGGGGCGCGCGGAGGTCTCCATCCCGCCCAGCGGATCACGCCGTGCGGGCGCCCACACCCCAGGTCACCCAACCGGGCGAGACCCTCCCGGGGCGGCCCCGGGAGCCCCGGCGGGAGGCCCCGGCCAGGACCGGTCAGAACCGGTCAGGACAGTCAGGAACGGTCGGCCAGGGCCGGTTCCACGGCTTCGCCGCCCGCCGCCGCCACCGGGGCGGCGGCCTGGGGCCGGCGCAGGAAGGTCGCCCACAGGGCCACCGCCATGCCGAGGACCGCCGCGAAGGAGGCCAGGGTGTAGGCGACGCACACCCGGGTGGAGACCTCGCCGGGGAGCAGGGTCGCGCCGATCAGGACCAGGGTGGCCACGGCCCAGCCGAGGAGTTGCAGGCGGTGCTTGTGCAGCACCAGGAGGGCCTGGCCGAGCACCATGGCCAGCATGTAGCAGAGGGTGCCGGCGGAGATCCAGAAGAACACGGCGTGGCCGAGCCCCGCCTCGGCCTTGAAGAGCACCTCGATGAGCCACGGACCGAGCAGCGTCGCCGGGACGCCCCCGGCCAGGCCGAGCACGATCACGACCAGCGAGGTCCGCCCGAGCAGCCGGGAGAAGCCGGCGCGGTCCCCGGCGGCCGCCGCGGTGGACAGCCCGGACAGGAGCGAGGCCTGGAGCGAGCCGAAGACGAAGAGCGGCACCCGGGCCAGCACGATCGCGTTGAGCAGGCCCGCGACGAGCGCGCCGTCCTCGGGCGCGAGGAGCTTGGTGCTGACCACGGCGGCGTTGACGACGACCTGGGACAGCAGGGTGGAGACGACCAGCGGGCCGAGGCCGCCGAGCAGCCCCGACCACCGGTCGAGCGGCCCCCTGCCGAGCCCCCGGAAGACGGGTACCGAGGTGACGAGCGCGGCGACGAGCGGGGCGGCCGTGAGGATCAGCGCGAAGGCCAGCGGGGAGCGGACCCCGGCGAGGGCGAAGCCCACGGCGAGGCCGATGCGCAGGACGCCGTCGATGCCGAGCTGCCAGCCGAACGGACCGAACCGGCCGAGGCCGGCCAGTACCCCGCGGCAGATGTTGCTGATGCCCATCGCGGCGAAGGCCAGGCCGAGCGCGCCGACCATCTCGGTGTGCCCGTAGAAGAAGGTGTCGGCGAGGAGCGGGGCCGCCCAGGCGAGCCCGGCCCCCAGCAGGACGATCATGCCGAGGGTGAGCCCGGCGATCTGGCGCAGGATGCCCGAGACGCCCGTACCGGCGACGCGGTGCGCGGCGACGATCCGGGTGAGCTCCTGTTCCACGGGGAAGAAGAGGCCGATGCCCACGGACATCAGGATCGTCCAGAGCACCGAGAGCGCGGCCATGCCGTCGGTGTCGAGGCTGTGGCCCGCCGCCATCAGGTGGATGTACGAGGCTGCGCCCAGCACGACCGTGCCGGTGATCACCAGCAGGGTGCCGGGCGGCAGGGCGCTCGCGATCCGGGCCAGCGGCGACCGCTTCGCGGTCACCCCTGTGTCCTGGGCACCCGGGGCATCCGCCGCGCCCGGGGCGTCCGCCGCGTCCGGGGCGTTCACGACTGCTGGGCGGCCTTCACCTTGAGCGGCTCCCACCAGGCGCGGTTCTCGCGGTACCAGGCGATCGTCGACGCCAGGCCCTCTTCGAAGCCCACCTGCGGGGCGTAGCCGAGCTCCTCGCTGATCTTGCTGATGTCGAGGGAGTAGCGCAGGTCGTGGCCCTTGCGGTCCTCGACCGGCTCGACCCGGTCCCAGCCGGCGCCGGCGGCGTCCAGCAGCAGGCCGGTGAGCTCCTTGTTGGTGAGCTCGACGCCGCCGCCGATGTTGTAGACGTGGCCGGCGCGGCCCTTGTGCAGGGCCAGCTCGATGCCCCGGCAGTGGTCCGCGACGTGCAGCCAGTCACGGATGTTGCCGCCCGTGCCGTACAGCGGGACCTTCTTGCCGTCGATCAGGTTGGTGGTGAAGAGCGGGATGACCTTCTCGGGGAACTGGTACGGCCCGTAGTTGTTGGAGCAGCGCGTCACCACGACGTCCATGCCGTGGGTGCGGTGGTAGGCCAGCGCCAGCAGGTCGGAGCCCGCCTTGGACGCGGAGTACGGGGAGTTCGGCGCGAGCGGCCACTCCTCGGTCCAGGAGCCCTCGCTGATCGAGCCGTACACCTCGTCGGTGGAGACGTGGACGAAGCGGCCGACGCCGTGCTTGCGGGCGGCGTCCAGCAGCACCTGCGTACCCACGACGTTGGTCATCACGAAGGGGCCGGCACCGGCGATGGAGCGGTCCACGTGGGACTCCGCGGCGAAGTGCACCACCGCGTCGTGACCGGCCATGACCTGGTCGACGGCCTCGACATCGCAGATGTCGCCGCGGACGAACGCGTAGCCGGGGTGGCCCGCCACGGGCGCGAGGTTCTCCTCGACGCCCGAGTAGGTCAGCTTGTCGAAGACCGTGATCCTGGCGGCAGGATCTGCCGAGAGTATGGAGCGGACGAACTGCGAGCCGATGAAACCGGCGCCACCGGTCACGAGAATGCGCATAGTGCTTTCACTCTACTGGGCCACACCGGGGGGACGGCATTCCCCTCTGTACCGCGGTCCGGGTCCCCCACGGCTCCCCCGCGGGCCGCCGGACCTCGTCGTCTATCACCCCGGAAGGCGTGCAACGTATGGTGGCACGCATGCGTGGAATCCTCCTTGCAGGCGGCACCGGCTCCCGGCTCTGGCCCCTGACCCGAGCCGTGTCGAAGCAACTGCTTCCCGTCTTCGACAAGCCGATGGTCTACTACCCGCTCTCCACGCTGGTCATGGCGGGTATCCGCGAGATCCTGATCATCACGACTCCCGAGGACCAGGAGCAGTTCCGGCGCCTCCTCGGTGACGGATCACAGTTCGGCCTCGATCTGAGCTACGCGGTCCAGGAGCGCCCCGACGGCATCGCCCGGGCGTTCGCGCTCGGGGCCGACTTCATCGGCGAGGAGCCGGTCGCCCTGATCCTCGGCGACAACATCTTCCACGGCAGCGGCCTCGGCACGCGCCTGGCCGAGCGCACCGACCCCAAGGGCGGCGTCGTCTTCGCCTACCCGGTCGCCGACCCCACGGCGTACGGAGTGGTGGAGTTCGACGAGGACGGCCGGGCGATATCCATCGAGGAGAAGCCCGAGAAGCCGAAGTCCCGGTACGCGGTCCCCGGCCTGTACTTCTACGACAACCGGGTCGTCGAGATCGCCCGCACGATCGAGCCGAGCGCCCGCGGCGAGCTGGAGATAACCGCCGTCAACGAGGCCTACCTCAGGAAGGGCGACCTGGAGGTCACCGTCCTGGACCGCGGTACGGCGTGGCTGGACACCGGGACCTTCGTCTCCATGGTCCAGGCCTCGGAGTTCGTACGGGTCATCGAGGAGCGCCAGGGCTTCAAGATCGGCTGCGTCGAGGAGGCGGCCTGGCGGGCCGGGTTCCTCTCCGACGACGGGCTGCGCGAGCTGGCCCGGCCCCTGCTGAAGAGCGGCTACGGCGCGTACCTGCTGGCCCTGCTCGACGAGAAGAGCCGCGCGTGACGTTCCGCGAGCCCTCCACACTCCCGTCTTCCGTCCCGTCCCTCCCGAAGGCCCCGGTGCACTCCTCATGACCACTCTCGACATCATGCTGCCCTACTACGGCGACGTGGCCCTGATGCAGGCCGCGGTGCGCAGCGTGCGGGCCCAGACGGACCCGAACTGGCGCCTCACGGTGGTCGACGACGGCAAGGAGCCGTCCGTTCCCGGCTGGTTCGCGGAGCTCGACGACCCGCGCGTCTCCTACCAGCGCAACGAGCAGAACCTCGGCGTCACCGGCAACTACCGCAAGTGCCTGGGGCTGGTCCGCGAAGAGCACTTCGTGATGATGGGCACCGACGACATCATGCTGCCCGAGTACGTGGCCACCGTCCGGGCCGCGATCGCGAAGCACCCCGGCATCGGCATGATCCAGCCGGGCGTCGAGGTCATCGACGGCGCGGGCAAGCCCACCGAAGGGCTCGCCGACCAGTCCAAGCGCCGCCTGTACAAGCCCCGGTTCACCGGGGAGGCGCTGATGGGCGGCGAGACGCTCGCCACGAGCCTGCTGCGCGGGAACTGGCTGTTCTTCCCCTCCATCTGCTGGCGCACCGAGGCCGTCCGTACGGCCGGCTTCCGGGACAACCTGGAGGTCACCCAGGACCTCGCCCTGGTCATCGACCTGCTCCAGGCCGGCGAGCGGATGTTCCTGTCGGACACCCTGTGCTTCCAGTACCGCCGCCACGCCGTCAGCATCTCCTCCCAGCAGGCCTTCACCGGAAAGCGCTTCGAGGAGGCCAACCGCTTCTTCCTGGACGTCGCGGACCGCCTGGACGAGGCGGGCTGGACGAAGGCCGCCAAGGCCTCCCGGCTCCACCTGTCCTCCCGGATCCACGCGCTGACGATGCTCCCCGGCGCGCTGAAGAACAAGCAGGGCGACGGCGCCCGCACCCTGCTGCGGCACGTCGCCGGCTCTGACCACCGCTGACGGCGCACCCCCACCCCGACAGCCACCTCCTCTCTCCCCACCGTCCGGAGCCAACGCCCATGTCGCACACCAGCCAGCCCCTCCCCCGTGTGGCCGTCCTCGGAGCCACCGGCTTCATAGGCCGGGCACTGTGCGCCACGCTCGACGAGCGCGGCCACGGCCTGCTCGCCGTCGCCCGCAAGACGCCGACCGTCACGCCGCCGGGGGAGTTCGCCGCCTTCGACCTCACCCTCGACCCGCCGGCCGAGTTGGCCGCGCTCCTGACGGCGCACCGGATCGACGTCGTCGTCAACGCGGCCGGCGGCAGCTGGGGCCTGACGGACGAACAGATGGTCCCCGCCAACCTCGGCATGGCCGAACGCCTGCTGGAGGCCCTGCGGGGCATGGCGAAGCCGCCGCGGCTGGTGCAGATCGGATCCGTGCACGAGTACGGCCTCTTCCCAGTCGGCACGAGCTACGGCGAGGACTCCCCCGCGCGCCCCTCGACGCTCTACGGACAGCTCAAGCTCCGGGCCACCGAGCTGATCACCGAGGCCGTCCGCGAGGACGGCCTGGACGCCATCGTGCTGCGCCTGGGCAACGTCATCGGCGCGGGCCAGCCCGCCCACAGCCTCCTCGGCGTCATGGCGGGCAAGCTGGCCGAGGGCCGGGCCGCCGACGGCGCGGAGCTGTCGCTGATGCCCCTCACCGCCCAGCGCGAGTTCCTCCACCTCCAGGACGGGGTCGACGCCATCGTCCTCGCCCTCGCCCCGGAACGCGCCTGCCCGCCGGTCCTCAACCTCGGGCTCGGCCGGGCGACGTCCGCCCGCGAGGTGGTCGAGCTGCTGATCGAGGAGAGCCGCGTACCGACGCGGATCGTGGAGGTGCCCGCCCCGGCCGGCACCGGCCCGGAGACCGAGTGGCAGCAGCTCGACATCTCCACCACCGAGCGGACGCTGGGCTGGAAGCCGGTCCGGAGCCTGCGCGACGCCGTCGCCGAGCTGTGGACCGCCGTGTGCCCGGTCGGCGTCTGAGCAGGACCTCCGGTCCCCGCAGGCCCACCTCCGGTCCCCGCAGGCCCACCGCCGAGCCGACCGCCGAGCCCGCCGCCGCGCCCCGGCGGACCCCCTTCAAGGAAGTCTGACTCCCCTATGTCTCGCAGCGCACCAGTCCTGCCCGGCCGGCGCGGAACCCTCGGTGAGCTGTACTCACCCCGGGCCAACAGCTTCGGCGTCCTGCGCCTGCTCCTCGCCTCCTCGGTCGTGCTCTCCCACGTGTGGCCGCTCGGCTGGGGACCCCTGGACCCGCTCTGGAGGTACAGCGGGCAGCAGACCGACGTCGGCAAGATGGCCGTCATCGGCTTCTTCGTGCTGTCCGGATTCATGATCACGGGCAGTGGCGCCCGCAGCACCTCCGGCCGCTACGCCTGGCACCGCGCCCTGCGCATCCTGCCCGGCCTGTGGGGCTCGCTCCTCGTCTCCGCGCTGGTCATCGTCCCCTTCCTGTACTCCTACCTGCACGGCTCGGTGGGCGGGTACTGGAACCACCCCCAGGGCCCGGCCAGTTACCTCCAGGGCACGTGGAACACCTCCATCAGCACCCACTGGGACATATCCGGTGTGCTGGCCGAAGGAAAGGCCCGCGGAACCAACTTCGACCCCGGTGTCAACGGCGCCCTGTGGTCCCTGAAGTACGAGATCCTCTGCTACGTGATGGTCGGCGTGCTGGCCGCCTCCGGCGTGCTCACGCGGGCCCGCAAGCTCGTCCCGCTGTCGGCCGCCCTGCTCGGCATCCTGATCCTGCGGGACTGGATCGCCGCCCCCTCGCTGCGCGGCATCCCCGGCAACATGAGCGCCGCCGTGGAGGTGCCGCTCCTGGGCGCCATGTCGGTGCACTTCATCATCCACCTGTGCTTCGTGTTCCTGATCGGCGCCACGTTCCAGCTGTACCGCGACCGGGTGCCGGTCCACGACGGCCTGGCGCTGCTGTGCGCGGCGGTGCTCGGCGGCTCGCTGGCCTTCGGCGGGGTCTTCGTCTTCGGCTACCCCGCGTTCGCCTACCTGCTGCTGTGGCTCGCGATCCGGCTGCCGCGGCCGTTCCAGAAGATCGGGCGCAAGCGGGACTACTCGTACGGGATCTACATCTACGGCTTCACCGTGGAGCAGGCCCTGGCCCTGCTGGGCTACGCCAAGTACGGCAAGCCGGTCTTCCTGCTGCTGGCCATGGCCGGCACGCTGGTGCTGGCGGCGCTGTCCTGGCACCTGATCGAGTCGCCGGCCATGAAGCTGAAGAACTGGACCCCGTGGTTCGTCCGCAGGCTCCAGCAGCGCGGGACCGATGCGGCGCAGCCGCAGCCACAGCCACAGCCCCAGTCGCAGCCGCAGTCGCAGCCCGTCGTCGGGGAACCCGAGCCGTCCCCGGCGACCAGCGCCGGCTGACGCGGCGGGCGAACGCGAACGGCGGCGGCCGGGCCCGAAGGGGCCCGGCCGCCGCCGTTTTCGCTGCTCAGGAGTGGCCCAGATCCGGGGCCAGCGGGTCCGTGGTCAGGACCGAGCCGGAGTCGGAGGACGGGCGGAGGTGGAACTCGTCCGAGGCCATCGAGTCCAGGACGGGCGGCGCCGGCCGCGGCGGCTTCGGCATGACCGCGGCTTCCGAGTGGCCGCCGCAGCCGTAGGACAGGGAGACCAGCCGGCCGTCGGCCGGTCCGAACTCGTTCGCGCAGATGCCGAAGGCCTGGCCCAGCGAGCCGCCGATCGCGACGAGGAAGCCACAGGAGACGCACGAGGCCGGAGCCGCCTGCGCCATCGGGGTCTTCGCGCCGAAGGACTCGTCCCAGCGGTCGGCCGCACTGTGCAGCCCGTAGCGGGAGAGCACCCGCGCCCGGCGCATGCCCAGCTCTTCCGCCACCGAGGTGATGGAGCCGCGTACGGGCACCACCGCGCGGTCGGTGACGTCGGCGTCCTCCGCCTCGACCAGTTCGGCCATCTCGGTGGACACGACCGAGTTCGGCGGCGGGGCGTCCTCACCCGACCAGCCGGCCTCCAGCCGCAGGTCCTCGGCGTCCGTGGGGAGCAGGTCACCCGGACCCATGTCGCCCGGCCGCAGCCGCTCGCTCCACGGCACCCACTCGGGTGCCAGCAGGGCGTCGTCGCCCGGCAGGAGCACCGTTTCGTCGAGGGTGACGTTCTTCGCGCGGGAGGCGCGCGTCACGGTTACGGCCCAGCGCCAGCCCCGGTAGCCGGGGTCCTTGCACTCGAAGAAGTGCGTGACGACCCGGTCACCTTCCGCGATGGCGGCGGTGTGCTCGCCCACCACTCCGGGGTAGGCGGCCTCTTCGGCCGCCGCTCGGGCGAGGTCCACCGCCTCGACGCACAGGCGGTCGGGGGTACGGCTTCGCGTCGTCGCAGCACTCACAGGTCTCGTTCTCTCCTACGCCGTCTCACGAGTGCGCCGTCCGTACTTGTCGTCCACAACGACCCGTCGGCTGTCCCTACGTAGCGCGGGCGGAGCGGACCAGGGGGCCGCGTCGACGTCCGCGCCCGATCGGGTTCCAGGGCGCACCTACCTGCGATCCATTCTGCGGGATCGCGAAGAGGCGCGCGGCCAGGAGCAGCCGCCGGTGGCGCGCTACGCACGCTACCTCCTCCGGCGCCTTCGGCCCACATGCAAGGTCCGATTCGCGGACACCCGCGGCCAACCCGGGGGGCGGCCGGGTCCCCGCGACGCGCCGGAAGCAGGTTCCGGAGGACCAAGTGGGGCACTATGACCACGTGGCACCCGTACGGTCGTCCGATGACGGCTCGGGACCGGCCAGGCGGGCCGGCCGGGCCCTCGGGCGTGCCCTCCACCTGCCGTTCACCGGCACGGCACGCGGGATCCGGCGGGCCACGCACGCCCACGGGGCGGGCGAATCGGGCCTCGGCAAACTGATCGAGCTGCACGCGATCAACGGCGCCGGTGACGTGATGATCACAGTCGCCCTCGCCTCCACCGTCTTCTTCTCCGTCCCCACGGACGAGGCACGCGGCCGAGTGGCCCTGTACCTCGCCATCACGATGGCCCCCTTCACCCTGCTGGCCCCCGTGATCGGCCCCCTGCTGGACCGGCTCCCGCACGGGCGGCGGGCCGCGATGGCCGGCGCGATGCTCACCCGGGCCCTGCTGGCCGTGATGATGTCGGGCGCGGTGGCCACCGGCGGCCTGGAGCTGTACCCGGCCGCCCTCGGCGTCCTCGTCGCCTCCAAGGCCTACGGAGTGGTCCGCAGCGCGGTGGTCCCCCGACTCCTCCCACCGGGGTTCTCCCTGGTCAAGGCGAACTCCCGGGTCACCCTGGCCGGCCTGCTCGCCACCGGCGCCGCCGCGCCCGTGGGCGCCGCCCTGCACACGATCGGACCGCCCTGGCCGCTCTACGGGGCGTGCGCCATCTTCATCTGGGGCACCTTCGCGGCGTTCACGCTGCCCCACAAGGTGGACGAGGCCAAGGGCGAACGCCGGGCCCGGCTCTCCACCCACGAGGCGCACTCCAAGCGCCCGGGGCTGCGCACGGTCAGCCGGCCCGTGCTGTGCGGGCTGCTGGCCAACGCGTCGATGCGCGGGCTGTCCGGGTTCCTCATCTTCTTCCTGGCGTTCCTGCTGCGCGAGCACCCGCTCGCCGGACAGAGCGCGGCCGTGTCGCTGGGCATCGTCGGCGTCTCGGCGGGCGTCGGCAACGCCTGCGGAACCGCCGTCGGGGCCTGGCTCCGGGCCCGCGCGCCCGAGGCGATCATCGCCGCCGTACTGTCCCTGACCCTCGCGGTGGCCGTCCTCGCGGCGGTCTTCTTCAGCGGGGTGTTCATGGCCGTCCTCGGCGCCACGGCCGGCTTCTGCCAGGCCCTCGCGAAGCTCTCGCTCGACGCGATGATCCAGCGCGACGTGCCCGAGGCCGTCCGCACGTCCGCCTTCGCCCGCTCGGAGACCCTGCTCCAGGTGGCCTGGGTGCTGGGCGGCTCGATCGGCATCGCCCTCCCCCTGAACGGCGCCCTCGGCATGTCGGTCGCCGCGGCGGTGGTCGCCCTGGGCACCGCGATGGCCCTGCGCGGCTTCCTCACGTCCCCGCGGCACCACCACCCGACGTCCTCGCGGCCGCGGGTGGCGTAGCCGGGCCGCTCGCGCCACGGCGCCGACCCACGGGACCCCGTGCAGCACGGCACGCCACCCGCCCGATAGCCTTCGGCTCATGACCGCACCGCTTTTCTCGGGTAGGGCCCGCCGCAGCGTCGCGGCCCTCGGAGCCGTTTCCGCCGGCCTCCTCCTCCTCTCCGCCTGTGACAAGCCGACGCCGCTGGCGACCGTGACGGTCGGCACCTCGTCGGTGTCCGCCGAAGCCGCCTGCAGCGACGGCAAGGAACTCACGGGCGAGAAGGTCCAGGAGTGCTTCGGCGACCTCAAGCACGCCAAGAACATCGACTACGGCCGCGGCGACACGCTGCGCCTGGGCGTCGAGCCGGACGTCGTCGAGGACGGCAAGAAGTGGCAGGCGGTCCTCGACGGACAGCCGATCACCGAGCCCTCCTCCAACACCTACCGCAGCTTCCCCGGCGCCGACCTGTTCGCCACCGGCGGCGAGGGCGAGGCCCCGGCCTCCAAGAAGCTGAACATCGTCCAGGTCTCCGAGGACGGCAAGCCCCTCGCCGTCTGGGCCTTCAACGTCAAGCTCAAGTAGTCACACGCCCACCATGCGCGCGCTCATCGTGACCGCGGTGACGGCGGAGGCCGACTCCGTCGTCCGAGGCCTGTCCGGTCCGGTCCCTCATCCGGACCACACCCCCGGCCCGGACCACGCCCACGGCAGCGAACCGCCGCGCACCCTCCCCGGCGGTTACCTCATCCACCGCCGGGGAGCCTTCGACGTGCTGGTCGCCGGAGTCGGCCCGGCCGCCGCGGCCGCCGGTACCGCGACCGCCCTGGCGCTCGCGGCAGGCCCCGGCTACGGCCTCGTCGTCTCCGCCGGCATCGGCGGCGGGTTCGCGCCCGCCGCCCCGATCGGCTCACTCGTGGTCGCCGACGCGATCGTCGCCGCCGACCTGGGCGCCGAAACCCCGCAGGGCTTCCTCACCGTCGTGGAACTCGGCTTCGGCCGCAGCGTGCACCTGCCTCCCGCGGAGCTCGCCGCGCGCGCCGCCGAGGCCACCGGGGCGCTGCTCGCGCCGGTCCTGACCGTCTCCACCGTCACCGGCACGGCCGCCCGTACGACCGCCCTCGCCGTCCGGCACCCGCTCGCCGGGGCCGAGGCCATGGAGGGCTTCGGGGTCGCCGAGGCGGCCGCCGCCCACGGGCTGCCCGTACTGGAGGTCCGTGCCGTCTCCAACGCCGTGGGCCCGCGGGACCGCGACGCCTGGCGGATCGGCGAGGCGCTGACGGCCCTGGCCGACGGCTTCCGGGCCCTGGGCCCCGTACTCGCTTCCTGGGGAGGACCCTCATGACCGCAGCAGACGCCGCGGGGCCCGTACGGATCGCGTACTCGCCCTGCCCGAACGACACCTTCGTCTTCGACGCCTGGGCCCACGGCCGGATCCCCGGCGCGCCCGCCCTCGACGTCACCTTCGCGGACATCGACATCACCAACGGCCTGGCCGAGCGCGGGGAGGACTGCGCGTTCGACGTGCTCAAGGTGTCCTACGCCGTCCTGCCGTGGGTCCTGGAGGAGTACGCGCTGCTCCCCTGCGGGGGCGCGCTGGGCCGCGGCTGCGGCCCGCTGGTCCTGACGCGGGAGCCGGGCGTGGACCTGACCGGCAAGACGGTCGCGGTCCCGAGCGAGCGCTCCACCGCCTACCTGCTGTTCCGGCTGTGGGCCGCCGACGTGCTGCCCGAAGGCGTCGGCAAGGTGGTCGTCCTGCCCTTCCACGAGATCATGCCCGCCGTGCGCGACGGCCGGGTCGACGCCGGACTGGTCATCCACGAGGCCCGCTTCACCTACCGGGACTACGGACTGCACTGCCTGGCCGACATGGGCGAGCACTGGGAGTCCACGACCGGCCTGCCGATCCCGCTCGGCGCGATCATCGCCAAGCGCTCCCTGGGCGCGGACGCGCTGCGCGCGCTCGCGGAGTCGGCCCGTACCTCGGTCCGGATGGCCTGGGCGGACCCGGAGGCGTCCCGGCCGTACGTACGGGCGCACGCGCAGGAGCTGGACCCGGCCGTCGCCGACCAGCACATCGGGCTGTACGTCAACGAGTTCACCGCCGACCTCGGCGAAGCCGGCTACGCGGCGGTGCGCGGCCTGCTGACCAGGGCGGCCGCGGAGGGTCTGGTTCCGGCCATCGCAGCCGACGCGCTGGCGTTCCCGTAGACCCCTTCCCCATGAGCGTGACCGTGCCCCGCGGCCCTGACGAGCGGCGGGGCACGGTCGTGCGCGAGGGTCAGACGTCGAGCTGGTCGGCCACGGCGCGCAGCATGTCGGCGATCTTCCCGCCGTGGGCCTTGTCGGGGTAACGGCCCCGTTCCAGTTGCTGCGTGACGTTCTCCAGCAGGGTCGTGAGGTCCTGCACGATGGACGCGAGCTCGTCGGGCTTGCGCCGCTGCGCGGCCGCGACGGAGGGTGCCGGATCCAGGACGATCACCGAAAGCGCCTGGTCACCGCGTTGCCCTGCGACCACACCGAACTCGACGCGCTGGCCGGGCTTGAGCGCGTCCAGCCCGTCGGGGAGCACGGACGAGTGAACGAACACGTCGCCGCCGTCGTCGCGGGAGAGAAAGCCGAAGCCCTTCTCGCTGTTGAACCATTTGACCTTGCCGGTAGGCAAAGCGAGCACCCCATTCCACCAGTCAGCCAAACCACTGTTCCCGCAGGTCAGGCTATCCAGCGCTTGCTCTTGCCTGCCATTGCCCGAAGCCTCTCCGTCTATCTACCCCTCGTCAAGCCGCTCCACCCATACCGGCCAGTGGCACTGGCCGGTATCGAACGCGCTCCTTCTCCCGCTGATCCAGACGCTCTCGGAGCGTCGCGGGCAAGCCGGCGCTGGTCGGCGGCGGCCCGGTCATCGGCTGATCCGGCGGTCACGCGGGATCCGCGGGCACAGCCCACCGAACGGGGCCGGCCGGGGGCCGGGGAACTATCCTGGCCCCGTGACCCCTACTCCTCAGCCCGAGCCCGTGGACCCCGACGCGGCCCGCCCCGGTGACGCGCTCGTCAAGGCCGGCGGCATCGTTTTCATCGTCGGCGCCGTGGCCACGCTCGCCACGATGGCCCCGCTCTTCCTCGACGTGGACCCGTTCCCCTCGTACGCATGGGCCGTGTGCATGCTCATGGGCGTCGGCTTCGCGATCTCCGCGGCGGGCGTCCTGCGCTCGGCCGCCGCACAGCGCACGGCGGCCCGCGCCTCGCAGGCGTAGGACGGGACCGGGTCCGCGCGCGGTTACGCGGTCCGCGTGCGCTCGTACGCCGCGAGCCAGGCCGGCAGCTCCGTGAGGTCCGCCAGGACCACGTCCGCGCCCGCCTCCCGCAGTTCCGCCTCCGGGCACGGGCCCGTCGGGACCGTCACCGACACCGCTCCGGCCGTACGGGCGCCGCGGACGTCGCCGACGTGGTCGCCGACGTAGACCTGGGCGGCGTACTCGCGCAGGGCGACCGCCTTGGCCTCCGCCCACAGCCAGCCGATGACCGCGTCGGGCTTGATCCCCAGGTGGTCCAGGTGCAGGCGGGCGTTGGGCTCGTGCTTGGCGGTGACGACGATCGCGCGGCCGCCGAGGGCACGGACCGCCTCGACGGCCTCGCGGGCGCCGGGCATCGCCGGGGTCGGCTCGATGGCGTACGTGGGATAGATCTCCCGGTAGCGGTCGGCCACGGCGGGAATCTCCGCCTCCGGGAACCAGTACGCGAGCTCCTGCTCCAGCGGCGGACCGAGGCGCGAAACGGTCTGCGCGGTGTCGATGAACGTGCCCGTCTCTGCCGAGAGCACCTCGAAGGCCGCTTTGATGCCCGGCCGGGAGTCGATGAGGGTCATGTCGAGGTCGAACCCGACGGTCAGCTGCGTCTCGGGAGTCATGGCTCCATTGTGCCGACCGGGGCACCGCGACCGGGAACGCAGACTTAGCCTCGCCTTACCAGACGGTGAAATCTGGCGACATGTCGGCCCCCGCGCCCTCATAGCCCTGATGGTCGGCGCGGCCTGCCCTCGCCGGGACCGCGCTCCATCCTCGGCATCAGCCGGGGAGCCGGGGTCGCCGTCCCGTCGCGGGCCCGGTGGGCTGCCCTGCGGGGCTGGGTCCCCTACCCGCCCTTCCACCGTTCCCCGGGCGCTTGCCCGGACCCCGGTCCTCAAACGCCGGACGGGCTGAAAGGAACAACCCCGGCCGGGACTCAATGTCCCCCGGCCGGGGTCGGTGGGGGCTGCGTGCCGGGGTCGGGGACGGGGGCGGGGTGGGGTGTTGGCCGGGACGTAAAGCGTGATTTGTGGCGCACCACTCCGGATCACTGTCGAAGTAGCGCACAGGGCGCCTAAATCATGCAGTCCAGGCCGACACCCCCCCCCCCCCCCCGCCCCCCCCCCCCCCCCCCCCCCCCCCCCCCCCCCCCCCCCCCCCCCCCCCCCCCCCCCGGCCGCGGGGGCCCCCCCCCCCCCCCCGGCCCCCCCCCCCCCCCCCCCCC
>NZ_JBIWAE010000024.1:0-132486 GCF_044759865.1 Streptomyces sp. NPDC099050
CAGGGGGGACCCTGTGGGAGAGTAGGACGCCGCCGAACAATCATTGGAGAAGAGCCCCGTACCAGGGAACTGGTACGGGGCTTTTCTGCGTTTACGGGCCGAAAATGCGTGGTCTCGGGATCGGGGGCCGTGAAAGCCTGTCCCGCATGAACGACGTGGACCCGATCGAACAGGCGCGACGCCTCGCGCACGACCGCTTTCCCGACGCGCTCGCCGTGATCCTTGCCGGATCCACGGCCGCGGGGCGGGCGACGGCCGGCAGTGATCTGGACATCGCCGTGCTCATCGAGGACGGCGGCGAGACCTGCCGGGAGACGGTCCGCTTCGAGGGGCGGCTCGTGGAGCTCTTCGTCCACACGCGCACCGGGCTCGCGGAGCTGTTCGCGCGGGACCTGGCCGGCCGCCGGCCCGTGCTGCAGGCGATGTACGCCTCCGGTGTCGTCCTGGTCGACAGGGACGGGGAGGCCGGCCGGGCCCGGGCGCTGGCCGAGGCGGACCTGCGGCGGGGGCCGCGGGCGCTGGACGCCGACGGCGTCGAGACCAAGCGGTACGGGCTCACCGACGCGCTGGACGACCTGGCTGACGCGGACGATCCGGTGGAACGCATGGTCATCGCCGGGTCGGTGCTGGCTGGCGCAGCCGAGCTGCTGCTCGAGCACCACCGGGCCTGGCGGGGCGGGGACGGGAAGTGGTTGCCGCGGCGGCTGCTCGAGGCGGACCCCGTACTGGGGGCCGCTCTGCTCGCCGGGCATCTGGAGGCCTGTACGGCCGGGGACCCGACGGCCCTGGCCGCAGCGGCGTACCGCGTGCTCGACCTGGTGGGCGGCCCCCTCCGCGAGGGCTACCGCCGGGTCTGGCGGGGCGACGCCCGCCCGGCGGGCGAGGTCTCGGTGCTGCAGAACGTGGCGATCGACTGTGCGGACGCCTACGAGCTGGCCCGGTTCTGGAGCGAGGTGACGGGCCGTCCCCTGGATTCCGCGTACGGGCCCGGAGATCGGGAGACCCAGGTGGCGATGGGGGAGGGGCCGGCGCTGTACTTCAACCAGGTGCCCGAGCCGAAGACCGTGAAGAACCGGATCCACCTGTGTCTGCGCCCCGGGACCTCGCGGGACCGGGAGGTGGACCGGCTGCTGGCCCTCGGAGCCGGCTTCGTGGCCGATCACCGCAACCCCGACGGTTCGGGCTGGGCGGTACTCGCCGATCCCGAGGGCAACGAGTTCTGCGTCCTGCGGAGCGAGTCCGACCGGGCGGGCGGCCAGTGAGGGTCTGCTGTGGGGATCTGCGGTGGGGATCTGCGGTGAGGATCTTTGGATGTCCTGCGGATGCCCGGCATGGGGTCCGGAAGGATTGGCCCTGACGGCTCGTAGGGTTGTCGCATGGGCTACGACCTCGTCATCTTCGACAACGACGGCGTGCTGGTGGACAGTGAGCCGCTCGCCAACAGCATCCTCGCCGGGTACCTGACCGAGCTGGGGCACCCGACCTCGTACGAGGAATCGCTCCGCGACTACATGGGTGCCGCGGTCCACCGGATCCACGATCTGGTGCGGGAGCGGACCGGGCAGGCGCTGCCGGCCGACTTCGACAGCACGCTGCACGCCCGCACCTTCGCGGCCTTCGAGCGGGAGCTCAAGCCCGTGCCCGGGGTCGAGGGGGTGCTGGCGGCTCTGGTCGAGAGCGGGACCGCGTACTGCCTCGCGTCCTCCGGGAGCCACGAGCGGATCCGCGTGGGGCACCGGGCGGCCGGGCTCGACGAGTGGTTCGAGGAGGAGTGGATCTTCAGTTCGGAGGATGTGGGGAAGGGCAAGCCCGCCCCCGATCTCTTCCTGCACGCCGCCGATCAGATGGGCGTGGCCCCGGCGCGGTGCGTGGTCGTCGAGGACAGCCCGCTGGGCGTCCAGGCCGCGCTGGCCGCGGGGATGGACGTGCTCGGGTACACCGCGATGGTGCCCGCGGACCGGCTGCCCGGAGCCACGGCGTACTTCGGCGACATGAACCAGCTGGCCGGGCTCCTCGGCCTGGAGGTCGACACCACCGGGTCCGGATACACGGGGTACGGCGGCGGGTTCTCGCACTGAGGTGATCGCGCCGGCCCAATCGGTATGTGATCGCTCTACCCACCGGTAGGTCCGGCGCCTACGCTGTGCCGCCATGACAGCAGACGTGCGGCTGCGCCGCGGGCGCGGGGCGTTGGGGTTCAGTTTCTTCGTGCAGGGCGTGGCCTTCGCGCTCCTCGTGACGCGGATCCCCGCCATTCAGGACCGGTACGGCATATCCGACGCCCTGCTGCCCGTCTTCCTGGCCGCCGTACCGATCCTCGCCGGTGTGTCCAGCGTGGCCACCGAGCACCTCGTGAAGCGGGTCGCGCCCGGCACCGTACTGCGGTGGGCGCAGCCGCTCGTGCTGCTCGCCCTGCTGGGCGTCGGCGCCGGCAGTGAGATGTGGCACGTGGCGCTGTCGCTCGGGGCGTTCGGTCTGTTCGTGGGGGCGCTCGACGCCTCCATGAACATGCTCGGGGTGAGCCTGCTGGGTGCGTACGGGCGCAGCATCATGCTCGGCTTCCACGCCTCGTACAGCCTCGGCGGGATCCTGGGCGCTTCCGCCGCGTGGGCGGGGGCGCACTGGCACCTCTCGCTCTTCGGTTCATATCTGCCCGCCGTGGTGGTGCTGCTGCCGCTCGCGCTGCTCGCCAGCCGGTTCTACGTGGACCAGGACGGCAAGGCCGCCGGGGCCGGCACCGCCAAGGGGCTCGGGCCGGGCGGGTTCAAGCTGCTGCTGCCGCTGTGCCTGGTGATGGCGTGTGCGTACATCGGGGACTCGACGGTCTCGAACTGGAGCGCCAAGTACCTCCAGGACGTGCTCGGCAGCTCCGAGCAGGCCGCCACCGTCCCGTACAACGTCTACATGGTGACCACTCTGCTCGGGCGGGCCGTCGGGGACCTCGGGGTGCGGCGCTTCGGGGCCGTGGCCGTCGTGCGGATCGGGACGGTCGTCGCGGCGGGCGGGTTCGCCGTGGTGGCGGCGGCGCCCGGGGTGGGGGTGGGGATGCTCGGCTTCACGCTGCTGGGGTTCGGACTGTCCGTGATCGTGCCGCAGACCTTCGCGGCGGCCGGCCGGCTGTTCCCGGATTCCTCCGACACCGCCATCGCGCGGCTCAACATCTTCAACTACGTCGGATTCCTCATCGGGGCGCCGCTCGTGGGCGGGATCGGGGACGCCTGGAACTACCGGGGGGCGATGCTCGTGCCGATGGTGCTGGTCCTCGTCACTCTTTTCTATGCCCGCTCGTTCGGTACGGAGCCCGCCCGATACGGTGTCCGGCATGAGCGGCGAACCGGTGACCGGGCTGTTGATGTGGGACGAGGCGGTAACGAAGTATGACTTCGGGCCGGGCCATCCGATGGACCCGGTGCGCCTGGAGCTGACCATGGGCCTGGTACGGGCCTTCGGGCTCGACCGGGAGCTGGAGGTACGGGCGGGCCGGGCGGCGGGGGAGTCGACGCTGAGGCTGGTCCACCGCGAGGACTACGTCGAGGCGGTGCGCGAGGTGTCCGCCGACCCCGGGGTCGCGGACGGCTCGTACGGGCTGGGGACGGCGGACGACCCGGCGTTCCACGGGATGCACGAGGCGTCCGCGCTGATCGCCGGGCAGTCTGTGGCGGCGGCAGAGGCGCTCTGGCGGGGGGAAGCCGGGCACGCCGTGAACTTCGCCGGCGGGCTGCACCACGCGATGCCCGGCGGGGCGGCGGGGTTCTGTGTGTACAACGACGCGGCGCTGGCGATCGCGCGGCTGCTGGAGCTCGGGGCCGAGCGGGTCGCGTATGTGGATGTGGACGTGCACCACGGGGACGGGGTCCAGGCGGCGTTCTGGGACGACCCGCGGGTGCTGACCATCTCGATGCACGAGCATCCGCGGACACTGTTCCCGCAGACGGGCTGGCCCGAGGAGACGGGCGGGCCGGCGGCGGAGGGGTCGGCGGTGAACATCGCGCTGCCCGCCGGGACCGGGGACGAGGGGTGGCTGCGGGCCTTCCACGCGGTGGTGCCGGAGCTGGTGGAGGACTTCCGGCCTCAGGTGCTGGTGACTCAGCACGGGGCCGATACGCACTTCGAGGACCCGCTGGCTCATCTGGCGGTGTCGCTGGACGCGCAGCGGGCGGTGATGGAGGCCTGTCACGAGCTGGCCCACTCCTGTGGGGAGGACGGGCGGTGGCTGGCGCTGGGTGGGGGTGGGTACGCCGTGGTGGATGTGGTGCCGCGGTCTTGGACGCATCTGGTGGCTATCGCTGGGCATCGGCCGATCGATCCTGAGACGGCTGTGCCGGGGTCTTGGCGGGATGCGGTGTATGCGCGGACGGGGGTCGTGGCGCCCGGGCGGATGACGGATGGGCGGGTGGCGGGCTTCCGGGACTGGGAGGGCGGTTACGACCCTGCCGATCGGATCGACCAGGCCGTACTGGCCACCCGGCGGGCGGTGTTCCCGCTGCGGGGGATGCTGGCCTAGGTGGGGGTGGGGGCCCTGCGGGGCTGTCCCCTACCCGCCCTTCCACCGTTCCCCGGGCTCTGCCCGGACCCCGCTGGGGCTCCGCCCCAGACCCCGCGCCATAAACGCCGGCGAGGCTGCAATGGTTGGGCCAACGGGTGGGGGATTGGCCGGAACTGGCGAGGCGTCAGGGTTCGTGCGGGAGCATCGGGAAGGTGTTGAGTACCGGCGCGTTGCGTGCGCATCTGCTGGCCGCCCGTCTGGCCGGGCCCGTGGCCACCTCGCGGGAGGAAAGCCTGCGCAGTTACCGGCTGTTCGCGGCGCGGGATCCGCGGGTGCTGCTGGGGCTGGATCCCGCGTGGGGGTGGGGCGAGGGTGATCTGCTGCGGCTGATGGCGCAGAAGTGCGGGGTCTCGGCCGATCCCGCGCACGTCAGCGGGCCGGACGTGATCGATCCCGAGCTGACGGTGGCGGGGCTGGACGCCTTCGCGGAGAGGCTGAGGGCGGCCGCGGACGCGCGGGCCCCGGTGTTGTTCGGGACCGGTCACCCGCACCGGCTCCTGGCGTTCTACGCCAGCTTGGCCGCCGCCCTGTCGGCGGCGGGATGTGATGTCCTCACTCCGGCGCGGGGGGTGCCCGTCGACATGCAGACCCGGTTTGGCGTACGCACGCACCGCATCGATTACGTACGAGGGGTCGCACTGGTGCGGGAAGAGGGCGTGCGGCGGGACGGGAGTGACACCGGCGCGCACTCCCATTCGCCACTGCCGGTTCGGATCGCGCTCGGGGTGCTGGCGGAGGCCGGCGGGCCGTTGCCGGAGCTGGTGGTGGGGGACCACGGGTGGGTCTGCGGCGCAGGTCAGCTCGGTGTGGAGGCGATCGGGCTGGCCGACACCGATGATCCCGCGCTGTTCGTGGGGGAGGCCGAGGGGCAGGTGTCGGTGGCGGTTCCGCTTGATGACGGGGTGCGCGCGGACTACTACCGACCGCTCACTCGCTATGTACTCAATCGGGCGAGTCTGTCGCTTCGTCAGGAGTGGACGTAGCTCCTCTTCCCCACTCGTATCACACGCCCCTACTCTGGTGAGTGAGCGTGCGACGACGGGGCGTAACCGGAGGGGAAGCCGGTGCCCGTCATGCGCGGAAGGTCAAGGTGTGTCATGGCTGCTGGCGAGAGGCCTCTCAGTGAGGTTCAGTTCCTGACCGTGGCGGAGGTCGCCTCGGTGATGCGAGTGTCGAAGATGACCGTGTACCGCTTGGTGCACAACGGACATCTGCCCGCAATCCGGGTGGGCCGGTCCTTCCGGGTCCCCGAAAATGCGGTGCACGAGTACCTCCGCGAGTCCTTTGTGGGGGTGGAATCGGCCTGAGGGCGAGGGCCGGGAGGCCGTGATTAGCCCTCGGGGGCACTCGGATTACAAGCTCAGAGCTTGGGCGGGTAGGCTAGGCCGACGTAGGTCGTGTGGGCCCCGACGCCCCGCACCGAATGAAGAGAAGTGAGCGAGGGTAGTCGTGGGCTCTGTTATTAAGAAGCGGCGCAAGCGGATGGCTAAGAAGAAGCACCGCAAGCTGCTCAAGCGCACCCGCGTCCAGCGCCGTAACAAGAAGTAAACGGTAGCTGTACGTGTTCTCCGCAGCCCCCCCACCATTCTGGTGGGGGGGCTGCGGTGCAGCCGGAGACGGTTGTTCCGATCTAGGGAGGCGCTGAGCTCGTGGGGAAGGTCGTGCTGGTCACCGGGGCTGCCCGGCAGTTGGGGGGCCGCTTCGTGCGGCGGATCCAGCGGGACCCCGAGGTCGAGCGGGTGATCGCGGTCGACGCGGTGACCCCGCCGCACCGGCTCGGCTCGGCCGAGTTCGTCCGTGCGGACATCAGACAGTCGGGCATCGCCCGGGTCTTGGCGGAGAACGCCGTCGACACGGTGGTCCATCTCGCGGTCACCGGGGGAGCGGCGACGGGCGCGGGCTCCGTCTCGTACGGCACCGTCAAGGAAACCAACGTCATCGGGACGATGCAGCTCCTGGGAGCCTGCCAGAAGTCCCCGACGGTACGGCGGCTCGTGGTGAAGTCCAGTACCAGTGTGTACGGGGGCACCTCGCGGGATCCGGCCGTCTTCACCGAGACCACGCAGCCCAAGTCGCTGCCCGCCGCCGGCTTCGCCAAGGACGCCACCGAGGTCGAGGGGTACGTACGGGGCTTCGCGCGCAGGCGGCCCGACGTCGCGGTGTGCGTGCTGCGGTTCGCGAACATCCTCGGGCCCTTCGCCGACTCGGCACTCGCCGAGTACTTCTCGATGCCGGTGATCCCGACCGTGCTGGGCTACGACCCGCGGTTGCAGTTCGTGCACGAGGACGACGTACTGGACGTGCTGCGCCTGGCCTCGCAGACCAGCGGGCCCGGCGGGCTCAGCGGGACCTTCAACATCGCCGGCGACGGGGTGCTGCTGCTGTCGCAGTGCGCGCGGCGGCTGGGACGGCCGACGGTGCCGCTGCTGCTGCCCGCGGTGACCTGGGTGGGCGCGGCGCTGCGGGCGGTGGGGGCGACGGAGTTCTCGCCCGAGCAGATAAGGCTCCTCACGCACGGGCGGGTCGTGGAGACCACGCGGATGCGGGAGGTGCTGGGATTCGAGCCGATGTATACGACCGCCGAGACCTTCGCCGACTTCACGCGGAGCCGGAGCGGCGGGCTGCTCCCTCCGGAGCGGGTCGCGCGGGCCGTGGACCGGGTGGCCGGGATGCTGGACGTGGACATGGATGGAGCGAAGCGATAGTGGCGGACGCCAAGGTCATTCCGTTCGACGAGGACCGGCCGCGACGGCGGTCCTCGCCCGCCCGGCGGGTACGGGTCGCGCCGGAGGCGCCGCTCGGACCCGCCGCGGAGCCGGCGGCGGTGGAGCCGTTGGTGGAGGCCGTACCGGAGCCGGCCGTACCGGGGGAGGGCTGGGACCGGCGGATCGCCGGCGGGCTGGCGTTCCTGCGGCGGCGGATCACCGGGGAGTACGAGGTCGACGACTTCGGCTACGACAAGGAGCTGACGGACCAGGTCCTGATGTCCCTGATGCGGCCGCTGTACGACAAGTACTTCCGGGTCGAGGTCAAGGGCATCGAGAACATCCCGAAGGAGGGCGGCGCGCTGATCGTGGCGAACCACTCCGGGACCTTGCCCCTGGACGGCCTGATGCTCCAGGTCGCCGTGCACGACCAGCACCCGGCGCAGCGGCACCTGCGGCTGCTGGCGGCGGACCTGGTGTTCATGCTGCCCGTGGTGAACGAGCTCGCGCGCAAGGCCGGGCACACGCTGGCCTGCGCGGAGGACGCGCAGCGGCTGCTGGAGGCCGGGGAGCTGGTGGGCGTAATGCCCGAGGGCTTCAAGGGGATAGGGAAGCCGTTCGGGGACCGGTACAAGCTCCAGCGGTTCGGGCGGGGCGGGTTCGTGTCGACCGCGCTGCGTGCGGGGACGCCGATCGTGCCCTGCTCGATCGTGGGGGCCGAGGAGATCTACCCGATGATCGGGAACTCGAAGACGCTGGCGAGGCTGCTGGGGATCCCGTACTTCCCGATCACCCCGACGTTCCCGCTGCTGGGACCGCTGGGCGCGGTGCCGCTGCCGACGAAGTGGACGATCCAGTTCGGGGAGCCGATCGCGACGGACGGGTACGCGGCGGAGGCCGCCGAGGACCCGATGCTGATGTTCAACCTGACGGATCAGGTGCGGGAGCAGATCCAGCACACGCTGTACAAGCTGCTGGTGCAGCGGAGGTCGGTCTTCTTCTGACGGGCACGGTTTCCGACGCACCGAAGCGCCGGCGGGGCTGGAATTCCCAGACCCGCCGGCGCTTCGGCATGTGGTGCTCGCCGGTACCGGTCGCTGCTAGTCGGCGTCCTCCGCCTTGATGCCCAGGCCTGGGAGGAGGCCTGGGAGGAGGGGCGGGAGGGTGATGTCCGGGTGGGCGGGCGTGGGCGTGCCGCCGGGCTCGGACGGGGTGGACTGGCCCTGGCCCGCTGGCGGGTCCAGGAGGTTGCCCGTGCCGCCCAGGAGACCGCGCCCGTCGGACGGCGGGGTCTTCGGGGAACCCGAGGTCCGCTCCGTGGGCGTGCTGGGGGCCGCGGACGGTGTACCCGGAGAGGGCGCCGTCTGCTGTTTGCCCGCCGGGGTGCTCGGCTTCGTGGACGGACCGGAGCCGCGGGTCTGCTCCGGAGGCTTCGGGAGCAGGTTCTGGAGCGGCGCCACCTCTTGGTCTATGGCCTGGAAGACCGACTCCACCTCTCCGCCGACATCGGTGAGCTGCGCCGGGAGGTTGCCCCGGAGCTTGGCCCACGCGTCCCGGTGTGAACGGGAGAAGGACGACAGCGCCTGGATGGGGCCGAGCGAGCCGTCCCGTGCGTAGGCGGCCTGGAGCAGCCGGTGGCCCTCCGAGGCATCGTGCTTCATGCCCGCGAGGGCTCGGCGGATCTCGCCGAGGGACTCGTGGTCGAGCGCGCCGAGGCGGCCGCGCTCCATGAGCCGGCGGGCTTCCGACAGGCGGCTGGAGGCCTGGTCGAGATAGAGCTCGCCCCGGTCCGAATCGCCGTCGGCCATCCCGAGCCGGATGTCCTCCATGCCCCGCTTCACGGGGTACAGATTGTCACCCGGCAGGGCGTCCGTGCTGGCAGCGGCCACTCCGCTGAAGGCCCCCGCGGCCACACCTACGGTGAGACCACCCGCCGCGATGCCCTTGGACCAGCGGGAGCGGGGCCGCAATTTCCGGAGCGAGGTCGCCCGGTGGGCGCCGCGGCCGGTCCGCTGTTCGGGCACTTGAGGGTCGGCGGCCACGCCGCCCCCGGCCCTCTCTTCCATCACCTTGGCTTCCATGGCGGCAATGAGCTGGGCTCGTTGCACCACTTTGACCTCGGGGTCCAGCACCGGGCGCGGCATTCTTTCGCCGAGCACGCTCGCCAGGGCCAACAACCGGTCGTGGTCGGCAGGTTCGGCAGGTGCCTCGGACTGCTCGGCCGCCGGGTCCGGTTCCGAAGGGTCGGACGGGGTCCGCTCCTCCAGGGCCTGGGCGAAGGCGTTCGCCCGCCGGTGCGGAGTCACGTTCGCGATCACTGGCGGCACCTCCTCTCGTCATGACGATCGACTCCCCAAGGTGTCCGGAAGGTTGCCTTCCTTGAGCACATCCACACTTTCGAGTGAGCGGCTTCAGGCAGGGCTTGTCCACAGGGAGCCTGCATTCCCCACAACGAGCGGCGCGGCACTTGGGTTACGGACGAAGGATGATCGGACCACAGCGGCGTCGAATTCGTCACTGCCGTCCCCGTCGCCCCAGGCGTCGAGGACGTTGGGGCCGTCGGTGGAGTCGGTGTCATCAAGGTCATCAGGGAGGGGTACCGGAATGTGAGAGGAGGCGGCGTCAGCGGGCGTCGTCGGGGAGCAGGCGGGCCAGGGTGCGGACCGCCCGGTACTGGAGGGTCTTGATGGCACCCTCGTTCTTCCCCATCACCCTGGCCGTCTCGGCGACCGAGAGGCCCTGCAGGAAGCGCAGGGTCACGCACTCCTGCTGCTGCGGATTGAGTTTCCGTACGGCTTCCAGCAGGGCCGCGTTGGAGAGGGACTCCAGGACGGAGTCCTCGGGGGACCGTTCCACCTCGTTGGCGTCGAGCATTTCGCCTGTGGTGACCTCCAGGCGGAAGCGGCTCGACTTGAAGTGGTCGGCGACCAGGTTGCGGGCGATCGTCACGAGCCAGGCGCCGAAGTCGCGGCCCTGCCAGGTGAAGGTGGAGATGCGGCGCAGCGCGCGCAGGAAGGTCTCGCTGGTGAGATCCTCCGCGGTCGCCTTGCCGCCGACGCGGTAGTAGATGTAGCGGTAGACGGTGTCGCTGTACTGGTCGTACAGGCGGCCGAAGGCATCGGCTTCGCCGGCCTGGGCGCGTTCGACCAGGTCCATCATGCGGGCCTGGTCGCTGTCCGCGGTGGGGCGGCGGGCGGCCGGCGCGGTGGTCCCGGAGGCTGCGCCCCCGGCGGACGAGCCGCCGGCGCGACCGCGTCTGCCCACCGTTGCCCCGCCGTCGGTCAGGGCGTAGCAAGGACCGGCCGGGCCGAGTCCGGCGGGGACCGCGGTGGCGAATGCGGGGGCGGTGTACGCGGTGGGGACGAAGCCGCGCAGCTGGTCGAGGACCGTTGCGCGCAGCGTAGCCAGGCCCGAGGCGTCAACCCCGACAGGTGGGTACACGGGACTCCCAGAGGCAGAGCTTCCATCACGTGCAGTGCGGGACCGTTCACCCGTCGTAGCGACAGATGGCGGTGGCATGCGTTTGAGGAGAATAACGCTTCGTACAGGCGGCGCTACACCCAGTTGCTCAAATCACCGGTTACGACACTTCTGTTGCGTGTCGAGGGCATATTCAGGCACGGATGGTGATCGATTCTTGATCAGTTGGATGCGCGGAATGCCTGCTTCCTCGGTGGCTCGCGACCGACTGGGGCATGGCGGAGTGCCGCACCGGGGGTGCGGGTAGAGGTGAGCGAATGTGCCGGGCGGGGGACGGCGCCGGGCGTGGTGGGGCGGGAGGCCGGGCGGGGCCCCGCGGCCGCTACTTGCGGCGGCGGTGCAGGGCGATCGCGGCGGCCGTGCCGCCCGCGATCGCGCCGACGCCCGCGGCGGCCGGGACGCCGATCTTCACGGCCTTGCGGCCGGTCCGATAGTCGCGCAGGCGCCAGTCGTTGGTGCGGGCATGCTTGCGCAGTTTTGTGTCGGGATTGATCGCGTACGGATGTCCGACCAGCGACAGCATCGGGATGTCGTTGTGCGAATCGCTGTACGCCGCGCAGCGCGCGAGGTCGAACCCCTCGGCGGCGGCCAGGGCGCGGACCGCCTCCGCCTTGGCGGGGCCGTGCAGCGGCTCGCCGACCAGCCGGCCGGTGTAGACGCCGTCCACGGACTCGGCGACGGTGCCGAGGGCTCCGGTCAGTCCGAGCCGGCGGGCGATGATCGTGGCGGTCTCGACGGGGGCGGCCGTGACGAGCCAGACCTTCTGGCCAGCGTCGAGGTGGGCCTGGGCCAGGGCGCGGGTGCCCGGCCAGATCCGCGTCGCCATGTACTCGTCGTAGATCTCCTCGCCGATGGACATCAGCTCGGAGACCTTGTGTCCCTTGACGATGGACAGCGCGCTGTCGCGGGCGTCCTGCATGTGCTCGGGGTCTTCGACCCCGGCCAGCCGGAACCAGGCCTGCTGCCAGGCGAAGCGGGCGAGTTCGCGGCGGCGGAAGAACTCCCGCTTGTAGAGGCCGCGGCCGAAGTGGAAGATCGCGGCGCCCTGCATGACGGTGTTGTCGAGGTCGAAGAAGGCGGCGGCCAGATCGTCGCCGGCGACGGGGAACGCAGGCTCTTCGGGCTCCTGCGGGGCCTGTGGCCCGGCGGCCGTGTCCGGTTCCGCTTCCACGTACTCAAGGGAGTCCGCGCCGTCGAAGTCCTCGTCGGCCAGTGCGGTCTTGCGGGCGGCCTCGGCCGAGGCCTCGCCTGCCAGCACGCTCCGCGCGGTGGCGGAGCGCCTACGGGGGGTGAGCCATCCCAGAGCGGCCATGACGCGAGCATAGCCACTGTGTTCGGGACTTCCCGAACCGATGGGAGTCGCGGGCGTGAACTCTTCCCCGCCGCGGACCCGGGCCGGTCGGGGCGGCGGCGCGGGAGAATGGGTGCATGAGTCCTTTGCTGCGCCGTGCCCAGAAGAAGCGTCCGGAGGAGCGGTTGGTCACGCTCATCGGCAAGCCGGGGTGCCATCTCTGTGATGACGCCCAGGAAGTGGTCGAGAAGGTCTGCGCCGAGATGGGCGCACAGTGGGAGAAGAAGGACATTTCGCAGGACGAGGAGTTGTACCGCCTGCACTGGGAGCAGATTCCGGTCGTCCTGGTGGACGGTGAACAGCACACCTTCTGGAGGGTGAACCCTGACCGGCTCCGACGGGCATTGCAGGCTTGAGCCGTCGGGCGGTTACCATCGTGGGCGATTTATGGGGCCTCGGGGGCGTATTGGTGAGGAGTGTGTACCGTTTTGCCCCCTTCGGGAATTGAACGGGTTCGGCGTGTCGTCGGTTCCCGGTCCATACGCCCAAGGCGCGTGACCCCGGTCACTTTGCTCGGACAAAGCGGACACAATCTTTGTGCACGCGTTCACAAAGACATAGCCTGCATTCGACGGGGTGGTCCTGGGACAAGTGGCCACCTGCAGCCCCGCTCATCCCGCAGGAGCATCGTGGCAACTGGCCGAACTCACCGACCGGCGACCCGCAGCCGAGGTATTCCCGAGGCCACTGTCGCCCGGCTTCCGCTGTACTTGCGTGCCCTCACCGCGCTCTCCGAGCGATCGGTGCCCACGGTGTCCTCCGAGGAGCTGGCCGCGGCCGCCGGAGTCAACTCCGCGAAGCTCCGCAAGGACTTCTCCTACCTCGGCTCCTACGGGACCCGCGGCGTCGGGTACGACGTGGAGTACCTCGTCTACCAGATCTCCCGCGAGCTCGGGCTGACCCAGGACTGGCCGGTCGTCATCGTCGGCATCGGTAACCTCGGCGCCGCGCTGGCCAACTACGGCGGTTTCGCGTCCCGCGGCTTCCGCGTGGCCGCGCTCATCGACGCCGACCCGGCCATGGCCGGCAAGCCGGTGGCGGGCATGCCCGTGCAGCACACCGATGAGCTGGAGAAGATCATCGAGGAGAACGGCGTCTCGATCGGGGTCATCGCGACCCCGGCGGGAGCCGCCCAGCAGGTCAGCGAGCGGCTCATCGCCGCCGGGGTGACCTCCATTTTGAACTTCGCGCCCACCGTGCTGTCCGTGCCCGAGGGCGTGGACGTGCGCAAGGTCGACCTGTCGATCGAGCTGCAGATCCTGGCCTTCCACGAGCAGCGCAAGGCCGGCGAGGAAGCGGCGGCCCAGGCCGCTGCCGGCGGTTCCGTCGCGGGCACCGGCACCGGGGCGGCTCCGGCCGCCGCCGTCGTGCCGCCCGCCGGGCGTGCCACCGCCGTCGCGCGCAAGGGCGGACCCGACGGGGACGTTCCGGCGGTGATGCCGGCATGAGTCTGCTCGTCGTAGGGCTGAGCCATCGCAGTGCGCCCGTGAGCGTGCTGGAGCGCGCCTCGCTGGCCGCCGATGCCAAGGCCAAACTGCTGCACGACACGCTCGCCGCGGAGCCGGCGGCGGAGGCGGCGGTGCTCGCCACCTGCAACCGGATCGAGCTGTACGCGGACGTGGACAAGTTCCACGCCGGTGTGGCCGAGCTGTCGACGCTGTTGGCGCAGCACAGCGGGGTGGCTCTGGAGGAGCTCACTCCTTATCTCTACGTGCACTACGAGGACCGGGCCGTCCACCATTTGTTCTCGGTGGCGTGCGGGCTGGACTCGATGGTCGTCGGTGAAGGGCAGATCCTCGGGCAGATCAAGGACGCGCTGGCGCTGGGGCAGGAGCTCCACACGGCGGGTCGGTTGATCAACGATCTTTTTCAGCAGGCGCTGCGGGTCGGCAAGCGGGCGCACTCCGAGACCGGGATCGACCGGGCGGGGCAGTCGCTGGTGACCTTCGGGCTGGAGCAGCTCGCGGTGCGGGTGCCGGTGGAGGAGTGGGCCGCCGGCAAGCGCGCGCTCGTCATCGGGGCCGGGTCGATGTCTTCGCTGGCCGCGGCGACGCTGGCGCGGGTGGGTGTGGGCGAGATCGTGATCGCCAACCGGACCGCCGAGCGGGCTGAGCGGTTGGCCGAGATTCTGGTTGCCTCGGGCACCGGGGTTACGGCTTCCGCCGTGCCGATGTCCGCTGTCGCGGGTGAGCTGGCTCGGGTTGATGTCGTCGTGTCCTGTACCGGGGCCACTGGGCTGGTGCTGACCGGGGATGACGTGGCCGTGGCCATGGAGGAGCGCCCTGCGGGGGCTGTCCCCTACCCGCCCTTCCACCGTTCCCCAGGGCTTCGCCCCGGACCCGATGCCGGTGCGGCGCCGTTGCCGGGGGCCAGCCCCCGGACCCCAGCGCCTCAAACGCCGGCGGGGCTGAGTGGCGCTGCGGGGCTGAGTGGCGCTGAAGCGCCGGCGGGGCTGGATGTGGTCCCGGCGGGGCTGCATTTGGCTGAGGCCGACCTCGTCGCGCGGCTTGCCGTGCTTGCGGGGGAGGGGCGGCGGATCGCCGATGCCGGGGCCGTGCGGAGCAAGGTGGTCGTCGAGGAGCGGGACGGGTGTCCCGTCGGGCTCGAGGCGCTTGCTTCCGATCCGGGGCGTACCGCCGACGGGCGGGCCGCGCTCGCCGGGGTGGACGCCGGGTCGCTGGAGCTGCACGGGACCTGGGCCGACCAGGGCGAGGCCGCCGCGCAGCGGCAGCAGCCGCGCAAGGGCGTACGGAGCCAGGTGGACGCGCAGCCCGTAGGGCTCGCGCTGCTGGATCTGGCCATGCCGCGCGACATCGACGCCGCCGTGCACCGGATTCCGGGAGTCAGGCTCGTCGACATCGAGTCGCTCGCCGAGACGAGCGCGGATGCGCCCATGGCCGCCGACGTGGACGCCGTACGCGCGATAGTGGCCGCGGAAGTGGCCGCCTTCGGTGCCGCCCAGCGGGCCGCGCACATCACGCCGACCGTGGTCGCCCTGCGCGCCATGGCCGCGGAGGTCGTCGCCATGGAAGTGGCACGGCTCGACGGGCGCGTGCCCGATCTCGACGAGCGGCAGCGGGCCGAGGTCACCCAGACCGTGCGGCGCGTCGTCGACAAGCTCCTCCACGCGCCGACCGTGCGCGTCAAGCAGCTCGCGAGCGAGCCCGGCGGCGCCGGGTACGCCGAGGCGCTGCGCGAACTCTTCGATCTCGACCCGCAGACGGTGGCCTCCGTCAGCCGGGCCGACGAGGCTGACAAGAACCACGACTCAGGACGGGCATCATGAATCCACGTCTCGACCAGCCGCTGAGGCTCGGCACGCGGCGCAGCAAGCTGGCCATGTCCCAGTCCGGGCATGTAGCCGAGGCGGTACGGGCGATCACCGGCCGGCCCGTCGAGCTCGTGGAGATCACGACCTTCGGTGACGTGTCCCGCGAGAGCCTCTCCCAGATCGGCGGCACCGGCGTCTTCGTCACCGCCCTGCGCGAGGCCCTCGTGCGCGGCGAAGTCGACTTCGCCGTGCACTCGCTGAAGGACCTGCCCACCACGCAGCCCGACGACCTCGTCATCGCGGCCATGCCGCCGCGCGAGGACCCGCGCGACGCGCTCGTCGCCCGTGACGGCCTGACCTTCGAGCAGCTGCCCGACGGTGCGCGGATCGGTACCGGTTCGCCGCGCCGCAGGTCGCAGCTGCACGCGTACGCCCGCTCGCTGGGGAAGGTCATCGAGACCGTCGCCATCCGCGGGAACGTCGACACCCGGATCGGGTTCGTGCGGGACGGTGAGCTCGACGCCGTCGTGCTGGCCGCCGCCGGGCTCAACCGGATCGGCCGCGGCGACGAGGCCACCGACCTGATCTCCGTGGACAACATGCTGCCCGCCCCCGGCCAGGGTGCCCTGGCCGTGGAGTGTCTGGCGTCCGACACGGACCTGATTTCCGCGCTCGCCGAGCTCGACGACCCGTACACCCGGGCCGCCGTGACCGCCGAACGCGCCCTGCTCGGCGCCCTGGAGGCCGGCTGCAGTGCCCCCGTGGGCGCGCTCGCCGACCTGCTGGCCGACGGGCAGATTGTCAATGAGATGCGCCTGCGGGGAGTCGTGGGAACCCTCGACGGTTCCACGCTGGTGCAGCTGTCCACCACCGGTCCCGTGCCCCAGTCGTACGACGAGGCCATGGCGCTCGGCCGCGAACTCGCGGACGAGATGCTGGCCAAGGGCGCGGCCGGTCTGATGGGGGAGCGGTCGCTTTGAACCCCACAAGCCCAACCACCTCCGCGTTTCCGTCCGTCGCCGTCCAGGGGCACGTCACCTTCCTCGGTGCCGGCCCCGGCGATCCGGGACTGCTGACGCTTCGCGCCGTGGAGGCCCTGGCCGCCGCGGACGTACTGATCGCGGAGCCCGAGGTGCTCGAGGTCGTACGTACGCATGCGCGCGCGGGGGTGGACACGCCACAGCTGACGATTGCTGACGAGAAGTCAGCAGCCGCCGGAGTCCCGGTCATCCGAGATGCCGCCAATCTTGTCATGGAGGCCGCGCGCTCCGGCAGGCGGGTCGTCCGTGCCGTCACCGGCGACCCCGGGCTCGACGGGAACGCGGCCGAGGAGATGCTCGCCTGCGCCACCGGCGGCATCCCCTTCGAGGTCGTCCCCGGCGTCGCGACCGCCGTCGGCGTGCCCGCGTACGCCGGTGTGCCGCTGGCCGGCAAGCAGGGCGCGGACGTGAGGTTCGTGAACGCGCGGACCGCCTCCGCGCGCTGCTGGAGCGAGGTGGGCGCCAGCGACGGCGTCCTCGTCGTCTCCGCGACGCTGGAGACCGTCTCGGCGGCGGCGGCCGAGCTGATCGGCGCCGGGCGCAAGCCCGACACCCCGCTCACCGTGACCGTGGCCGGTACGACGACCCGCCAGCGGACGTGGAGCGCGACGCTGGGCACCATCGCCCAGGTCTTCAAGCAGGGCAAGATCCTCCCCTCGCCCGAGGGCGCGCGCTCCGTCATAGCCGTGGTCGGGGAGCACGGCGCCGTCGCGCGCCGCGAGGAACTGTCCTGGTTCGAGTCGAAGCCGCTGTTCGGCTGGCGGGTGCTCGTGCCGCGCACCAAGGAGCAGGCAGCCTCGCTCTCCGACCAGCTCCGTTCGTACGGCGCGGTGCCGCACGAGGTGCCGACCATCGCCGTGGAGCCGCCGCGCACCCCGCAGCAGATGGAGCGGGCGGTCAAGGGCCTGGTGACGGGCCGCTACGAGTGGATCGCCTTCACCTCGGTGAACGCGGTCAAGGCCGTGCGCGAGAAGTTCGAGGAGTACGGGCTCGACGCCCGTGCCTTCGCCGGCATCAAGGTGGCCGCAGTCGGCGAGCAGACGGCCGCCGCGCTGGTGGAGTTCGGCGTCAAGCCCGACCTCGTACCCAGCGGCGAGCAGTCCGCCGCCGGACTGCTGGAGGACTGGCCGCCGTACGACCCGGTCTTCGACCCGATCGACCGCGTCTTCCTGCCGCGCGCCGACATCGCCACCGAGACCCTGGTCGCCGGGCTGATCGAGCTCGGGTGGGAGGTCGACGACGTCACGGCCTACCGGACCGTGCGCGCTTCGCCGCCGCCGCAGGACACGCGTGAGGCGATCAAGGGCGGCGGCTTCGACGCCGTGCTCTTCACGTCGTCGAGCACCGTGCGCAACCTCGTCGGCATCGCCGGCAAGCCGCACAACGTCACCGTGATCGCGTGCATCGGCCCGGCCACGGCCAAGACGGCCGAGGAGCACGGGCTCCGGGTCGACGTGCTGTCGCCGGAGCCGAGCGTGGGCAAGCTGGCGGAGGCCCTGGCGGAGTACGGGGCCGCGCGCCGCGAGGCCGCGAAGGAGGCCGGGGAGAGCGTGTACCGGCCGAGCGAGCGGCGGCCGGGGGCGCGCAGGCGTCGTACGACCTGATGGCCGCCTTAGCGGTGTTACTCAGCGGGGCCCGGGTGCGATGCGCGCCCGGGCCCTGTGGCATGTTCGGGCCGTGATCGTGATGACGGATCCCGGTGATGCGGATGATGCCGACGGTGCCGGCGGTGCCGGCGACGCGGTGGCCGTGCTGTGCGCGGCCGTGGCGGCGTACGACCAGGAGGCGGCCGAGGCGCTGGTGGAGGCCGGCGCGGACCCCGACCGGGTGCTGCCCGACGGGTCGACCCCGCTGCTGCGGGCCGTCGAGGGCGGCTCCCGGGCGATGGTGACGGCGCTGCTCGGCCACGACGCCCGCCTGCGGCTGCCGGAGGCGGAGCGCGGGCGGCTGCTGGACGCGGCCCGGCGCTGGTACGGGGCGGGCGCGGAGGCCGAGCTGCGGCGGCTGACGGGGGTGGCGGACCCGGCGGACGTCGCGTGGGTGACGGACTCGGAGTACGAGACCGTCCCCGAGATCGCCCTCGGAGGGCGGCGCGTACGGGCCGGACACGGCGCGGTCCTGACCGATCTGGAGTGGGCGTTCCGCATCCTGGCGCCGGTGGCGGAGCTGGTGGCCCGCGGGGTCCGGTCCCCGAGGACGGACCACGTGGACCGGAACGCGGCGCTGTACGTCCTGAACAGCCGTGTCAGTGCGCAGACTTGGGGCCAGGCGGTGGCCTTCCGGCACGATCCGGATCCGCTGCGGCGGGCCTTCGTGGTCGACGTGGTCCGGTACCGGATGTGGGGGTGGGCCGATACCGCGCACGCGGGCTGGTACGAGAAGGAGTGCGACCGGATCCTCGTCGAGTGGGAGGCCGAGGAGACCGACGCGGACGTACTGGGCAGGGTTCTGGAGGCCCTGGGCGAGGCGGAGGTACCCACCCGGGAGGCCATCGGGCTGCGGCGCGCCGGGCATCCCGACCCGGGGGTGCGGCGCTGGGTGCCGGGCCTCTTCGACTGGTGGCCGTCCGGGGACGCGCCTCGGGTGCTGTCCCCGGAGGTGCGGCGGGCGCTGCGGGAGCTGTGCCGCGACGAGAACGGCGCGGTGCGGGCCGAGGCCGCCGGGGTGCTGGCCGCCGAGGAACCGCAGGAGGAGGACCTGGCGCTGCTGCCGGACCTGCTGTGGGATCCGGACCCGGAGGTCGTGCGCCGGACCCTGCGCGGCCTCGGGTCCGTCACCCGCGGTGTGCCGGAGGTCGCCGAGCTGCTGGTGCGGTGCCTCGACTCCGACGATCCGGACGTCCGGCTGGGCGCGGCCCACGGCCTGGCGGTACGGGACGACCCGCGCACCCCGCAGGCCTATGCGAAGGTCGGCCCGCTGGGCCCCGAGTACGAGCACGACCACCGGACGGACGGGCTGTGGCGGTGGAAGTGGCGGAACGCGACGGGGCGGGACGGGCCGGGGCCGGGCTCTAGGCTGGTCCCGACTGCTGTCGAAGCTCGAAGAGGCGACTAGAAGATGAGCACGTACGGATCCTTCCCCGGCTCGCGGCCCCGCCGGCTGCGCACCACCCCGGCGATGCGGCGGATGGTCGCGGAGAACCGGCTGCACCCCTCGGACCTGATCCTCCCGGCGTTCGTCCGGGAGGGCATCAGCGAGCCGCTCGCCATTTCGGCGATGCCGGGCGTGGTCCAGCACACCCGGGACACGCTGCGGAAGGCGGCCGTGGAGGCGGTCGAGGCCGGGGTCGCGGGGATCATGCTCTTCGGTGTTCCGGCGGACGAGAACAAGGACGCGCGGGGCACGGCCGGCACCGAGCCGGACGGGATCCTCCAGGTCGCGATCCGCGATGTGAAGGCGGAGGTGGGGGATGATCTGGTGATCATGTCCGACCTGTGTCTCGACGAGTACACCGACCACGGGCACTGCGGGGTCCTGGACGAGCACGGCCGCGTGGACAACGACGCGACGCTGGAGCGCTACGCCGAGATGGCGCAGGTCCAGGCCGACGCGGGCGTCCACGTGGTGGGCCCGAGCGGGATGATGGACGGCCAGGTCGGCGTGATCCGCGACGCGCTGGACGAGACGGGCCACGACGACGTCTCGATCCTCGCGTACACGGCCAAGTACACCTCGGCCTTCTACGGTCCCTTCCGCGAGGCCGTCGCCTCCTCGCTCCAGGGCGACCGCAAGACGTACCAGCAGGACCCGGCGAACGCACGGGAGTCGCTGCGCGAGCTCGCCCTCGACCTGGAGGAGGGCGCCGACATGGTGATGGTCAAGCCGGCCGGTCCCTACCTGGACATCCTCTACCGGGTCGCGCAGTCGGTGGACGTCCCGGTGGCGGCGTACCAGATCAGCGGCGAGTTCGCGATGATCGAGGCGGCGGCGGAGAAGGGCTGGATCGAGCGCGACCGGGCGATCATGGAGACCCTGCTCGGCATCAAGCGGGCGGGCGCGGACACGATCCTCACGTACTGGGCGACCGAGGTCGCGCAGTGGATCCGGGCCGAGCAATAGGGCTCGGCCCGCCGCGCTGAGCGGTAGGCGGGAGGGGCCCGGGCGGGGATGCCCGGGCCCCTTCGCGTGCGCCCGCGGTGAGCGGCCGGAACCGGATGCGCCGGACGTGTTGAGCGGGCCACGAGCGGGCGCCGGTACAAAAGCGCTCACCTGCCGAATCAGGGCCGCGCCGCAGGACCACATCCCCGAAGGAAGCCCCATGGCCACTGACCAGATCTTGACCGGTTCTGCGCCGACCCCCTCCAGAACGGCGCCGCCCCGCACCGCCGCACCGCCGCCGCCCCGTACGACCCGGCTCGACTCGCTCACCGGCCTGCGCTTCCCCGCCGCGCTGCTGGTCTTCGCCCATCACGCCTTCCTGCCCATACCCCCGCTGCGGCTGCTGGCGGACGACGACACCGAGTACCGGCTGGCGAGTTGGTTCACGCAGGCCGGCGGGCTCGGCGTGACGTTCTTCTTCGTCCTCAGCGGGTTCGTCCTGACCTGGTCGGCCCGGGACCGGGACACCACGACCGGGTTCTGGCGGCGCCGGTTCGTCAAGATCTACCCGAACTACGTGGTCACCTGGGCGCTCGCCCTGTCGCTGTTCGCGCTGTACTACACCTCCGCGGGCGTCGCGGTGGCCAACCTGTTCATGGCGCAGGTCTGGTGGCCGGAGTACATGACCAACTTCAGCGTGAACGCGCCGAGTTGGTCCCTGGCCGTGGAAGCGGTCTTCTACCTCTGCTTCCCCGCCCTGCTGGCCGCCTTCAAGCGGATCGACCCCGGCCGGCTGAAGTACTGGATCACCGGCGCGGTCGCCACGGTCGTGGCCACCCCGGCCCTCGCGTACGCCCTCTTCCCGAGCGGCGACCGCATCCCCAGCGGCCACGACAGCTCGGTCTCGCAGTACTGGTTCAGCTACGTGCTGCCCCCGGTCCGCATGGCCGACTTCGCCCTCGGCATCCTGGTGGCGCTCGCCGTGAAGCACGGGCGCTGGCGCAACATCGGCATGATCTGGTCGAGCCTGCTGCTGGCCGCCGGCTACTGGCTGACCTTCCACGTGCCCTACCTCTACGGTCAGCGCGCCGTCATGATCGTGCCGATCGTGCTGGTGATCGCGGCCGCCGCGAGCGCCGACATCGAGGGCCGGCCCAGTGTGTTCCGGCACCGCGCGATGGTGTGGCTGGGCGAGATCTCCTTCGCCTTCTACCTGCTGCACTACATCACGATGTGTTCGCTGCGCTGGGCACTGGGCGAGGAGCAGATGTACTCGCTCCCGGTGACCCTGGGCCTGCTGGCGGGCGTCGGAGCGGCCACGCTGCTGATGTCCTGGGGCCTCTTCGCCTGGGTGGAGACCCCGCTCGTGCGCCGCTTCGGCCGCTCGCGGCGCCGTACGAAGACCGCCGGCTGAGCCGATTCGCATCGGATCCCGCCCGGGCGCACTCTGGAGACAGGGTGCATCGACCCCCTGGAGGTGATCCGCCATGACCACGCTCGTCGGGTGGCATGTGGAGCTCGAATTCACCGAGGAGGGCCACCGCACCAGTGCGGCGGCCCTGGTCAGACTCGGGGACGGCTCCGAGATACGGGCGCGCGGCTACGCCATGCGACACCCCTCCGACCCGGAACAGCTGAGGGTCGGGGAGGAAATCGCGGGCGCCCGCGCGCTGATGGACATCGCGTCGCAGATGCTGCAGAAGGCGCACTCGGAGATCGACGCGGCGACGGGCCGGCACTCGTACCCGCTGCACTGACGCACCGAGATCCGCACGCCGCGGCCCGTCCACGGGTATGGACGGGCCGCGGTGGTGTCTGCCGCCGGGGATGTCTGCCGCCGGGGATGGCTACCGCGTCCGCCGTTCGAAGACGACGGCCGACAGGGCTACGGACACCAGGCCGATGCCCGCGCACCAGGCCAGGGCGATCCAGGGGGCGTCGCCCGCCGGCTGCGCCAGGAGCAGGGCCCGCAGGGACTCGATCACCGGGGTCAGCGGCTGGTGGTCGGCGAAGCCGTGGAGCCAGCCGGGCATGGTGTCGATGGGGACGAACGCGCTGGACGGGTACGGCAGGAACATCATCAGGAAGGTGAAGCCGCCCGCGGCCTCCGGCGTGCCGGCGAGCAGCCCGAGCGTCGCGGCCAGCCATGAGATCGCGGTGATGTACGCGACCAGCAGCGCGGCGGCGGCCAGGTAGCCGGACGGCGAGGCCTGCGGGCGGAACCCGATGGCGAGGGCGACGGCCAGGACCAGGCCGGTGGACACGAGGTTGCGCAGGACCGAGGCCGCGACGTGCCCGGCCACGATCGGGATGCCGCCGATGTCCAGGGACCGGAGGCGGTCGATCACGCCCTCCTTCATGTCGGTGGCGACGCTGACGGCGGTGCTCGCCGCGCCGAAGCCCGCGCAGAGCAGCATCGCTCCCGGGACCACGTAGGTCACGTAGGCCGTGCCGGTGTCGATGGCTCCGCCGAAGAAGTAGACGAAGATGAGCATCAGCATGACCGGCAGCATCAACGCCGTGATCAGGACGTCCGGTTGGCGGCTGCTGATGCGCAGGCTGCGGCCGGTGAGGGTGTAGGCGGCGGTGGCTGTCGTGGTGGTCACGGAGCGGCTCCCGTCAGGGTGAGGAACACGTCGTCGAGGGTGGCGCCGCGGACCGCGAAGCGGTCCACGGCCGTGCGGTCCGGGTCGAGTGCGTCGAGCAGGGACCGGACGTGGGCGGCGCTGCCGTCGGTGGGCAGGCTGAGGCCGAGTTCCTCCGGGGCGAGGGTGAGGCTCTCCGTGGAGGCCGCGGCTTCCCCCGCGGTCAGCTCGAGCGCGCGCGGGGTCAGGGCCTCGTAAGCGGCCCGGTTGGCGAAGGTCAGGTCGAGGCGGTGGCCCGCCACGCGGGACTTGAGCTCCGCGGGGGTGCCTTCGGCGGCGATCCGGCCGCCGGCCAGGACGGCCACGCGGTCGGCGAGCCGGTCGGCCTCCTCCAGGTACTGGGTCGTGAGCAGGACGCTGGTGCCGTCGGTGCGCAGTTCCCGTACGAGTTCCCACAGGTCCTGGCGGCTGCGCGGGTCGAGCCCGGCGGTCGGCTCGTCCAGGAAGACCACCTCGGGGCGGGCGACCAGGCTCGCGGCGAGGTCGAGGCGCCGGCGCATGCCGCCCGAGTAGCTCTTCGCGGTGCGTCCGGCGGCTTCGGCGAGCCCGAAGCGTTCCAGCAGCTCCTCGGCGCGGGCCCGGGCCGCCCGCGGACGCAGTCCGTGGAGGCGGCTCATCATGCGGAGGGTCTCGGCGCCGGTTTGGAGGCCGTCGACGGCCGCGGACTGCCCGGTGAGGCTGATGGCCCGGCGTACGAGGGCCCGCGCGGCGACGGTGTCGTGGCCCGCGACCCGCGCGGTGCCGGAGTCGGGCTCGGTGAGGGTGGCGAGGATCCGGACGGTGGTGGTCTTCCCGGCGCCGTTGGGGCCGAGCAGGGCGAGGACGCTGCCGCGCGGGACGGCGAGATCGATGCCGTCGAGGACGCGCAGGGCGCCGTAGGACTTGGTCAGAGCTGTGGCGTGGATGCCGAGGTCGGTGCCGAGGTCGGCCATGGCGGACTCCGATCTGCGTTCTGCGTATGGGCTACGCGCCATTGCGTAAGTAATACACAGAACTAGGATGTGCGTCAACGACTCATGACGGAGGGTGGAGGGAGGGAGCGGCGATGGCGAACGAAGCGGAAGACGACGGCACGGGGCTCCCGGCGAGCCTGGCCATGGCCTGGGGCCTGCGCGAACGCCCCGGTAAGGGCCCGCGCCCCACCCTCACCCTCCAGCGGATCGTGGACGCGGCGGTGACGCTGGCCGCCGCGGAGGGGATGGACGCCGTCTCCATGGGCCGGGTGGCCAAGGAGCTGGGCGTCTCGACGATGTCCCTCTACCGGTACGTCACGGCGAAGGAAGAGCTGTACATCCTGATGGCCGACGCCGGCGTCGGCACCCCGCCGGAGCCGGCCGGCGGGGAGGGGCGGGGCTGGCGGGAGCTGCTGTCGGAGTGGGCGTTCGCGCAGCGCGCCGTCCTGATGGCGAACTCCTGGATCGTGCGCATCCCGCTCACCGGAGCGCCGGTCAGCCCGAACCAGCTCGCCTGGATGGAACGCGGGCTCGCGGCGATGACCGGGACCGCCCTGAGGGAGGGCGAGAAGGTCTCGGCGATCATCCTCATCGGCGGCCTGGTCCGCAACGAGGCGACGATGGTCGCGGACATGATGGACGCCATCGTGAAGTCCGGCGTCTCACCGGACCGGGTACTGGGTCAGTACGTACGCACCCTGCGGCTGATGACCGGCCCGGACACGCACCCGGCGGTGACGCGCCTGCTGGAGTCCGACGCGTTCACGGGCGCGGACGAGCCGGACTTCCAGTTCCGCTTCGGCCTGGACCGCATCCTGGACGGCCTGGCGGCGCTGATCAGCGAGCGGTCCACTCCGTGAGGGCGGCCCAGGCGGCGGGGGTCAGGTCGAGGACGGGGCCGTGGGGGACCTTGCTGTCGCGGACGTGGACCGAGTCCGGGCAGGTGGCGACCTCTACGCAGGCGGCGTATTCGCCGTCGCTGTACGTGGACTTCTGCCAGGCGATGGCCACCTCCAGGCAGGCGTCGCCGTCGTCGCCGCTGTAGCTCGACTTGAACCACTTCGGTGCGGTCGGGGCACTCATGTCTCTCCTAGCAGGCGGCTCAACAGGCCTCGCGTCTGCTCGGTGTTGAGGGCCTGAGTCCGCAGCATTGCATACCTGCGGGCGAGGATGCTGACCTCGCCCGGATTGGAGATCAACAGGCTGCCGCGCTGCATTTCGGAGTACGCGAAGTGCTGGTGGTCCGGCGTCTCCAGAAGAATGAACGGACCGTTGAGGCCTGGGTGGGTGGTCTGCCCAAAGGGCAGGATCTGCAGTGTGATGTTCGGCAGGTCCATACAGGTGCGCAGATGGTGCAGCTGCTCCAGATAGACCTCCTCCCCGCCGATGCGGGCCTGGAACGCGGCTTCCCAGAGGATGAAGCTGATGCTCGGTGGGGCCTTGCGGCGCAAGATGGCATGCCTGGCTACACGGCGGACCGTGAGGGCTTCGACCTCTTCCTCGGGGTGGGCCGGTACGCGGTTGCGGAACAGGGCCCTTGCGTAGCTTTCGGTCTGGAGCAGCCCCGGGATGCGGATGGACTCGTACCAGGAGAGTGCAACGGCCCTGCTCTCCAGATCCATGTACTCCTCCGCCCATGGAGGAGTCGTGTCCACCGGCGGCATTTCGTGTGCAGCGACGGTCAGCAGTCCTGGCAGACCCAGATGGTGATCCATCAGCTCCGCGACGTTCGGCATCAGCGCCCGCCGCCCCTGCTCGATGGACGCGATGGTCTCTTCGTCCAGCTGCACCAACACGCCGAGCTGCTTCTGCGTCAGGTTCTTGGCGATCCGGGCCGCGGCCACCATCCTCCCGACCATCTTCATGGTCGTCGCGTTCGGCCGTGCGCGTTTCCTCGGTGGCATGACGGTGAACTCCCCACCCTCGCGGCTGCACTACCCCGTGCCAACCCGTACTCATCACTGAGTACGGGTTGCCGTACTGCTCCACGCTAGTCACGTAACGCGACGATCGGCGCGTGAATCTGCATACTCAACCCGCCCTGGTCCAGGAGCGCCTCTACCTGCGCTCGCCCCAAACCATCGGCGCCGCACGACACTTCACACGTGACACCTTGGACGCGTGGGGCAGGGCGTCCCGGCAGGACGACCTGTTGCTCTGCGTGAGCGAGCTGGCGACCAACGCGCTGCGGTACGGGGTCCCGCGCGGCCGGGGCTACCTGCTGCGGCTGCTCACGTACGACGGGACGGTCCGGATCGAGGTGCATGACAGCGGGCCCGGGCTGTCGCGGATCCGGGAGCAGCCGCCGGGGCGGGGGCTGCTGCTGGTGGGGGCGCTGGCCGATGCGTGGGGGGTGTTGCCCCGGGCTCCCGGGAAGGTCGTCTGGTGCGAATTCCGGGGGCTCGGCTGCTAGCTTCGGCCCCTGGGGAAGTTCGGCCGAGGGGGGTCAATGACGCGTCCGTTGCGTTGGGTTGTGGTGGTCGGGGGGACGGGTGTCGCCTTCCTGATCGGGTTCCGGCTGGGGGTGTGGGCCCCCTTCGACTGGCTGCCGGAGAAGGACTCCGACCGGGTGTCGGTCGCCGCCGGGCTGGGCGGGGCCGCGGCCGCCGCGTGGGCGGCGTTCGGCGTCTGGTGGGCCAGCGGCGGCGGGGGCGGTGGGAACTCGCTGCGGCAGCGGGCCCGTGCGTCCGGTACCAGCCGGGTCTCGCAGACCGGTGGCGGTGCCTCCGGGCCAGTGGACCAGGTGGCGCGGGCCGACGGGGACTCCCGCGTACGGCAGACGGCCGCCGGCGGCGGTGAGCAGCCGCCGGATCCGGACCCGGCTCCGTGAGCGCCGAGCAGCGGGCGCGGGCGGATGGGTCCGCGACGATCATTCAGGTGGCCGGGGATTACAACGCCGCCCCGGGGCCCGAAGCCGATCCCGTACCCCCGGCCGCGTCGGGGCTGCCTGCGCCGCCTGCCGCGCTCGTGGGGCGGGACGGGCCGGTCAAGGTGCTCACCGACCTGCTCGACGAGGGCGGGGCTCCGGTGACGGTCGTGGCCGGGCTGCCCGGGGTCGGCAAGAGTGCGCTGGCCATCGCGACGGCCCATCGGGTGGTGGAGTACGGGTGGTTCGAGGACCGGGTGTTCTTCCTCCAGCTGCACGGCTACGCCCCGAACGGCGCGGTGAGCGGACCGCAGGCGGTACGGGAGATGCTGCGGTACCTCGGGGTGGGAGACGGGGACGCGCCGCCGTCGCCGGACGGGCAGGTGGCGCTGTACCGGGCCCGGCTGGCCTCGCTGGCGCGGGCCGGGCAACGGGTGCTGATCGTCGCGGACGACGCGGGGTCGGTGTCCCAGGTGCGGGACCTCGTACCGCCGGACGGCACGCACCGGCTTCTGGTGACCTCGCGGCACCGGCTGGTCGCGCCTGGCTTCGCCGCGCGGGTGGTCGGCCTGGACGAGCTGGCGGCGGAGCCCGCGGCGGAGCTGCTGGCCGGCGCGCTGCTGCGGACCTGGCCGGAGGATCCGCGGCCGGCGCGGGAGTCGCAGGCGCTGACGCGGATCGCGGACCTGTGCGGGCGGCTGCCCTTGGCCCTGACGGTGGCGGGGGCGCTGCTGGCGGGGGATCCGGGGCTGGCGGCGGGGGAGTTGGCGCGGCAGCTGGCCGAAGCGAGGACCCGGCTGGAGAAGCTGCACATCGACGGTGACGTGCCGGTCGGGGTGCGGGCCGCCTTCGACCTCTCGTACGCGCGGCTGCCGGCTGACCAGGCGCGGCTCTTCCGGCTGCTGACGGTGGTGCCGGGACCGGACTGCTCCACGATGTTCGCCCACCTGGTCACGTGCGAGGAGGTTCCCGCGCCCGGGGACCTCGCGGTCGCATCCGCCACGCTGCGGCCCGCGCTGGCCGCGCTCGTACGGGCCAGCCTGCTGGCGGAGCAGCCTGTCGGCTCGGGGCGGTGGCGGATGCACGACCTCGTACGGCTGTACGCGCTGGAGCGCGGAGAGGAGCACGCGGCAGTGGACGGCCGGGAGGCCGTGACCGACCGGTTCCTGAGGGGCCTGATCGAGGGCGCCGCACTCGCCGGGCAGACCATCGGGGCGCAGCCCGGTCCGGCCTCCACCGCGGACTCGCGCACGGTTGCCGAGGCGGCACACTGGTTCGAGTCCGAACGGGCCGTGTTGGTCGCCTCCGTGGTCTTCGCGGCCGACAGCGGCCGCACCCAGCTCGCCTTCGGGCTGGGCCCCCACGTGAGCACTCATCTGGGGACCTACGGGTACGTCGATGACGCCCTGGTGGTCGAGCGGATCATGGTGGAGTTGGCCATGCGCGAAGGCCCTCCAGAGGTCCTCGCGGTCGCGCTGTGCAACCTGACTGCCGTCATGCTCTTCTTCGCCGCGCGGGGCCCCGTGGACGAAGCGGACGAGTGCTTGAACGTCGCCCTCCGGACGTTCCGCGAGCTGGGCAACCGGGCGTGGGAGGCCAGGGCGATGGGGCTCTTGGGCGCCGTGCGCCAGAAGCAGGGCCGGTTCGAGGAGGCGACCGTGATCCTCCGGGAGGCGCTGGTGATCTTCCGGGAGCTGGGGAGGCGGACCGAGCAGCGAACGGCGATGGTCGGTCTCGGGCAGAACCTGGAGTCGCTGGAGCGGTGGGACGAGGCCGTGGCCGTGTACCGGGAGGCCGTCACGCTGGTGGTGGAGGACGGGAACCGCCACGGGACCGCGCTGCTGTACGGGGCACTCGGGGGCGCGCTGTGGCGGACTGGCAAGCGAGAGGAAGCCATGGCCGCGCAGGGGCAAGCGCTCGCCCTGGTGCGGGAGGCGGCCAACAGGTCGGAGACCGCCCGGATGCTCATCCACATGAGCCGGTCGTTGCTCGACGACGGCCGGTCGCAAGAGGCGCGGGCCGCGTGCGAGGAGGCCCTCGGGCTGTTCGCGGAGATCGGCCAGGAGTCCGGTCAAGCGGTGGCGCTGCTCGGTCTGGCGCAGATCCATGAGCGGGAGGGCCTGGTGGACGAGCAACTGGGGGCACAGGAGCGGGCCGTCGTGCTTTTCGTCCGGTCGGGCGAGGACGGAAATGCGGCCGCGGCGGTCACGGCGATGGCGTTGACCTTGAAGAGGGCGGGAGGTACGGCCGAGGCCGCCAGGGCCTTCGACGTGTTGGCGGATGCGTACGACGCCATGGGGACGGCCGAGTTGGCCGCGGCGGCCCGAAGCGCCGCGGAGGAGCTCCGCGGATCTCCGGCGGGGGATCGGGACGCCTCCGGGCCCGCTGCCGCGCAGGGGCCTTCCGGCGCACCCGAAGACACCCCCCGGCAGCGCTGGCGGGACCGCCTCAGGCGCTGAGGCGGGCCGTCAGGCGGGTCATCGCCAGCCGGAGTTCGCGCTCCGCGCCCAGGGGGACGATCGCCGCGCGGCCGGGGACGCGGACGCCGCCCGTCAGGGCTACTCGGGTGGTGTCGTCGGGGGCCGGGGTGGCGGCCATGCCGATGATGAGGAAGCGGCTCTGGAGCCAGCACCAGCCGGGGCGCAGGACGCCGTGGAAGTGGGCGCGTAGGCCGTACTTGCTGCGGGCCAGGGCTTCCACGCGGTCGCCGGTGAGGTGGAGGACGCGCACACGGCGCATGTCGGGCTGGAAGCGGGCGAACTCGCCCTCCAGGTCCGACATCACCGCCCAGACCTCCGCCAGGGGGGTGGGGAGGGTCGTTTCGACGACCCTCGCTCCCGGGATCGCGGCCGCCATGATGCGGAGGCGGGCAACAGGGTCGACGGGGTCCAGTGTGTGCGGGTGCGTCATGCGGACCACGCCTTCCGGAAGCTCGTACGGGCCCGGTGCAGCCGGGACTTGGCGGTGCCCGGCGGGACGCCGAGCAGGGTGGCGGCGGACTCCTCGTCGAGGCCTTCGACGTCGCGGAGGACCAGGACGGCCCGGTGGGCCGGCGAGAGGCGGGGCAGGACGTCCTCGATGTCGGCGGCCAGCTGCGGGTCGTCCCGGGCGGGTACGTCGGCCAGTTCGGCCGGGCGGTCGCGGGACGCGCGCCGGGCGGTGCGGACGGCTTCGCGGACCGCGATGGACCGGACCCAGCCGTACAGGGTCTCCGGGTCGCGGAGGGTGCGGAGGGAGCGGAAGACCGCGAGCAGCGCCTCCTGCGTGGCGTCGGGGCCGTCCGCGGGGGTGGGGAGGAGGCCGGCGGCCCAGCCCAGGCCCGCGAGGCCCCGTACGGCCAGCCCGGCGGCGACGGCGGCCGTCACCAGGCGGGCGGGCCGCCCGCCCCGGCCGTGTGCGTGCGCGAGCACGGCGGCGGCCCCGGTCAGGGTGAGCGCGGCGAGCGGCAGGACCACGGGCGGGCCGAAGGACACCTCGGAGCCGAGCACGGCCAGTGACAGGGTCCGCGCGTCGGGGGCGGGCCAGGTCAGGCCCGTGGCCCAGCACAAGTGGACCAGTCCGTCGGCGGCGAGCAGCGCGGCGAGTGCCCGCCCGGTGCGTATGCGGGTCGTGTCGTTCGTCGTGTCCTTCATGGTCGGCCCCCTCGGTGATGGAACGTTCCGGCAACGCTCCGGCACACAGAGGAGGGGGCTCGCAGGGGAAACGTTCCCTGTGAGCCCCGTCACGCGGGTGGGTGGCGACCCGTCAGTCGATGGTCTCCGGGCGGGCCTTGATCACCGAGAAGACGGCGCCCTGCGGGTCGGCCAGGACGGCCATGCGGCCGGCCGCCATGTCGAAGGCGGGGGCCATGACGGAGCCTCCGGCGCGGGTGGCGGCGGCCTGGATCTCGTCGACGTCGTCGGCGCTGAAGTACGGGATCCAGTTCGGCGGGGTGCCCGGCGGGAGGTCCTTCAGGTCCATCATTCCGGCCACCGCGCGGCCGTCGACCTGGAACTCCGTGTACCCCTCGGCCCCCGGCATCTCGGAGGTGGCCGTGGTGACGGGCAGGACCGCGCCGTAGAACGCTCTCGCGGCGGGGACGTCGCCGGTGCTCAGCTCGTTCCAGATGAGTGCGCCGTGCTCGTTGACGATGCCGGCTCCGTCGAAGGTGCCCGCCTGCCACAGGCCGACGACCGCGCCGGTCGGGTCGACGATGACGGCCATCCGCCCGAGGTCCATGACGTCCATCGCGCCCACCATGACCGTGCCGCCCGCGTCGGTGACCGACTTGAGGGTGGAGTCGAGGGAGTCCGTGGCCAGGTACGAGGTCCACACCGTCGGGGGCGCCGGGTCGGGGATGGTGCCGTCCGGGTTCATCGCCTTCATGATTCCGGCGACCGGCTTGCCCTTGAGGGTGCAGACGGAGTACCCGCCGGTCTCGGGCGGGCCGATCTCGCCCTGCCAGCCGAAGAGATCGGCGTAGAAGTCGATGGCGGCCTGCTGGTCGGGAACCATCAGGTCGATCCAGCAGGGGGTGCCGGGCTTGTAGGGGCCGTTCATGTCGGGCACGGGGCCCTCCGATGGGGTGGGTAGGGGGTGGACGGCCCGTCCCCTACCCGGCAGGTATGGCCGAAATCGGACCGTACGGGTGAACCGGGGGCGGGCGACGCGGTATCCGCCGACGGAACGTGGCCCGGGTGCCAGGCTTGCCGCATGGCCGACTTGAGCGTCTGTGGAGTGTCCGAGGAAGTGCTCGCCGAGCTGAAAAGACGGGCCGCGCGCAACGGCCAGTCGCTGCAGGCCTACGTGCGGACCTTCCTTGAGGACGTGGCCAGGATGACTTCAGCGCAGGACGCGCTTGCCCGCGATGAACGCGGCGAGGTCGGTCACGTCGAGCACCCGCACGGCCTCTGAGGCGCCCGGCAGGGCATCGCGGTAGGCCGAGATGTCTCGGGGGTCGGAGGTGGCGATGACGGCATGCGGATGCCTGGCGGCGATCACGACGGCGAGGGCATCCACGGCGTCGGGCCGCTTTTCGGCCGGGATCGCGGCTGAGGCGAGGATCCGGCCGGCTCGCTTGGCGTCATCCTCCGCGTGACCGGCCAGGCACACACCGCACGACAGCGGCGCGGAGGACCGTACGCCGAACACCGTGCACTGGGGGACGGCGCGGGTCAGGGGGGTCCACTGGCCCGGGCGCCAGGCCTGCGCCAGCACGGGCAGCGGCACGACGGGAGGATGGCCCTGTTCGGTCAGGTACTGGTGCAGGCGCCTGGCGTGCTGTTCGGCACGGTCCAGCGCGACCAGCATGCCGGTGTCGTACACGAAGACGGGATTGCTCACGCGGCGGAGTCCCGCGCCTCGGGCGCGAGGGCCTGGGCGATGCCCGCCCGTACCGCGGCCATGTCGGCCTCGTCGAACTCCTCGTCCTGGCCCTGCGGCGGAGCCATCGCCTCGGTCGCCGCGATGTCCGCGTCGATGTCGGCGAAGCGGCGAGCGACGAGGACGTCCTCGTCGATCTGCCGCAGAACGGCCGCCGTGACGTACGAGGAGACGTCGATCCCCATGGCGTCGGCGTGCTCCTTCACTCTTGTGCGCAGCGCCGCGTCCATGCTGATGCTGAACCGCTCCTTAGGGGCCATGGAGCGAGCGTAGCACTGCGTGTTACGGGTTGCTGGGGGAACGCGGCGGCCCCCGTCTCCCGGTGGGGAGGCGGGGGCCGACGGTGCGACGTAGTCCCGGGGTCAGAGCTTCTCGGGGGTGCGGATGCCGAGGAGGGACATGCCCTTGCTGAGGGTGCGGGCGGTCAGGTCGCAGAGGAACAGGCGGTTCTCGCCGACGGTGAGCTCGGGCTCGGGCTTCACGACCGGGCACTGCTCGTAGAACGTCGCGAACAGCGAGGACAGCTGGTAGAGGTACGCGGCCACCTTGTGCGGGGCGTACTCCGCGGCCGCCTCGGCGATGAGCTCGCCGAAGTGGTCCAGGTGCAGACCCAGCGCGCGCTCGGCCGGCGCCAGCTCCAGCTCCGGGTGCGCGACGGGCTCGCGGTCGCCCGCCCGGCGAATGATCGAGCCGATCCGGGCGTACGCGTACTGGAGGTACACGGAGGTGTCACCGGTCAGCGAGACCATCTGGTCCAGGTCGAACTTGTAGTCGCGCGCGGCCGAGGTGGACAGGTCCGCGTACTTCACGGCGCCGATGCCCACGTACTGGCCGTTCTCGACGATCTCCGCCTCGGTCAGGCCGACCTTCTCCGCCTTCTCGCGGACCACGGCGGTCGCCCGCTCGACGGCCTCGTCCAGCAGGTCCACCAGCCGCACCGTCTCGCCCTCACGGGTCTTGAATGGCTTGCCGTCCTTGCCCAGCACGGTACCGAAGGCCAGCTGCACGGCCTTGGTGTCCTCGTTCAGCCAGCCGGCCCGCCGGGCCGTCTCGAAGACCATCTTGAAGTGCAGGGACTGCCGCGCGTCCACCACGTAGAGGAGGGTGGTCGCGCCCAGCCCGCCCACGCGGTCGCGGATCGCCGAGAGGTCGGTCGCGGCGTAGCCGAAGCCGCCGTCGGACTTCTGGACGATCAGCGGGGTCGGGTTGCCGTCCGGACCCTTGACGTCGTCGAAGAACACGCACAGCGCGCCGTTGGAACGGACGGCGACGCCCGAGTCCTCCAGCAGCTTGCACGTCTCGACGAGCATGTCGTTGTAGCCGGACTCGCCGACCACGTCGGGGTCCTGGATGTCCATGTCCAGCTTGTTGAAGACGGAGTAGAAGTAGATCTTCGACTCGTCCACGAACCGCTGCCACAGGGCCAGCGTCTCCGGCTCGCCCGCCTGGAGGTCCACCACCCGGGCCCGGGCCCGCGTCTTGAACTCCTCGTCGGAGTCGAAGAGCGTGCGCGAGGCCTTGTAGAGGCGGTTCAGGTTGGACATGGCCTCCTCACCGGAGACCTCCGCGACCTCCGCGCCGTCCGCGCCCTCGGACGACCTGTGGTCCAGCTCGTGCGGGTGCTCCAGCAGGTACTGGATGAGCATGCCGAACTGGGTGCCCCAGTCGCCGATGTGGTGACGCCGGACCACCTTCTCGCCGGTGAACTCCAGGATCTCCACCATCGCCGCACCGATGACCGCCGACCGGAGGTGGCCTACGTGCATCTCCTTCGCCACGTTCGGCTGCGCGTAGTCGATCACCGTCGTACCCGGCTTCGCGGCGAGCGGCACGCCGAGGCGGTCGTCCGCGGCACGGGCCGCCAGGGTCTCGACGATCGCCTTGTCGGTGATCGTGATGTTGAGGAAGCCGGGACCCGAGACCTCGATCTCCTGGATCAGGCCGGCCGTGTCGATGCCCTCGACCACGGTCGTCGCCAGCTCACGCGGGTTGGCCTTGGCCTTCTTCGCGAGCGCCAGGATGCCGTTGGCCTGGAAGTCGGCCCGGTCGCTTCGTCGCAGCAGCGGGTCGCTCGCACCGGCGTCCGGCAGGGCGGAGGCGAGTGCGTCGGCGACGCGCTGGTTGACGGAGGAAGCGAGGGAAGGGACCGAGGCCATGAGCTGCCGTTCCTGTGAGGTCGTGCCTGAGGGTGCACTGGGGGTTCGGGTTGGGGGTTCGGGTTGGGGGTTCCGATTGGGGTTTCAGACAAGTGCCGAGTATCCCACGCGAGGGCTGTCCACATCCCGGGATATACCGGCGACCAGGCGGCGCCGATAAACCACTGAGCGCTCTGTTCCGTCTGGGAGAATGGCGAGAAGCCAGCATTCGAGAACGAAGGACGTGTCGTGGCTCAGAGCGCCCCGAGCAGCACCGAGACCGACTGGGTCTCCCGTTTCGCGGACGAGGTCATCGCCGAGGCGGAGCGCCGAGCCCCGGGCAAAACGATCATCGTCGCGTCCGGTCTCTCCCCCTCCGGCCCGATCCACCTGGGCAACCTCCGCGAGGTCATGACCCCGCACCTGGTCGCGGACGAGGTCCGCCGCCGGGGCTTCGAGGTCCGCCACCTCATCTCCTGGGACGACTACGACCGGTACCGCAAGGTGCCCAAGGGCATCCCCGGTGTCACCGAGGAGTCCCACGCCCGGCACATCGGCCGCCCGCTGACCGCCGTGCCCGCGCCCGAGGGCTCCGCGTACCCGAACTGGTCCGAGCACTTCAAGGCCGCCATGGTCGAGGCGCTGGCCGAGCTGGGCGTCGAGTACGACCCGATCAGCCAGACCGAGCAGTACACCGCCGGCACCTACCGCGAGCAGGTGCTGTTCGCGATGAAGCACCGCGGCGACATCGACGCGATCCTCGACCAGTACCGGACCAAGCAGAAGCCGGGCGGCAAGAAGCCGCAGCAGAAGCAGGTCGACGAGGCCGAGCTGGAGGCCGCCGAGGGCTCCGGCGCGGCCGCCGAGGACGACGGCAGCGCGGAGGGCACGGAGTACTTCCCGTACAAGCCGTACTGCGGCGAGTGCGGCAAGGACTTCACCAAGGTGACGTCCTACGACGACGCGACCACCGAGCTGACCTACGTCTGCACCGAGGACCAGTACACCGAGACGGTCAAGCTCAGCGAGTTCAACCGCGGCAAGCTGGTCTGGAAGGTCGACTGGCCGATGCGCTGGGCCTACGAGGGCGTGATCTTCGAGCCCTCCGGCGTCGACCACTCCTCGCCCGGCTCCTCCTTCCAGGTCGGCGGGCAGATCGTCGGGATCTTCGGCGGCGAGCAGCCGATCGGACCGATGTACGCCTTCGTCGGCATCAGCGGCATGGCCAAGATGTCCTCCAGCAAGGGCGGGGTCCCGACCCCGGCCGACGCGCTGGAGATCATGGAGCCGCAGCTGCTGCGCTGGCTCTACGCCCGCCGCAGGCCCAACCAGTCCTTCAAGATCGCCTTCGACCAGGAGATCCAGCGGCTCTACGACGAGTGGGACAAGCTGGAGGCCAAGGTCGCCGACGGCTCCGTGCTGCCCGCCGACGCCGCCGCCCACGCCCGCGCCGTACGCGTCGCCTCGCACGAGCTGCCGCGCACCCCGCGCCCCATGGCGTACCGGACCCTCGCCTCGGTCGCCGACATCACCGGCGGACACGACGAGCAGACCCTGCGCATCCTCAGCGACCTGGAGCCGGACCGGCCGCTGACCTCGCTCGACGAGGTGCGCCCGCGCCTGGACCGCGCCGAGAACTGGATCTCCACCCAGGTCCCGGCCGACCAGCGGACGCTGGTGCGCGAGGAACCCGACACAGAGCTCCTGTCCTCCCTCGACGACGAGGGACGCGAATCCCTGCGCCGCCTCGTCGACGGGCTCGACTCGCACTGGTCCCTCGACGGGCTCACCACCCTCGTCTACGGCGTGCCGAAGGTGATGGCCGGCCTGGAACCGGACGCCAAGCCGACGCCGGAGCTCAAGGTCGCGCAGCGGACCTTCTTCGCCCTGCTGTACCGCCTGCTCGTGACCCGGGAGACCGGGCCGCGCCTGCCCACCCTGCTGCTCGCGGTGGGGGCGGAGCGGGTGCGCAAGCTGCTCGCCGTCTGAGGACGACGTGTGACATGAGGAAGGGCCCGCACCCCTGGAAACCGCCTCGGGGGTGCGGGCCCTTCCTCATGTGTACAAGGGCTTACGCGATGTGCTCGTTCTCCAGCTCCGTCTGGTACCGCTGCTTGAGCTGCGGGAAGATCCTGCGGATCAGCGAGGCGCTGCGCGGATGCACCACCCCGTACCGGTCGGCCAGCAGTATGTCGAGCTGCTCGGCGGTCAGGACCTCGCCGTTCTCCTCCAGGTGGGAGCGGAACACCTCGTACGCCGCCTCCGCGAACTTCACGTCGTCGTCGCTCGGCGGCTCGCCCTCGGGGAAGGCCTCCTCCTGGCGCGGACCCGGTATCGGCAGCTCCTGCGGCTCCGGCTCCCGCTCCCGCTCGCGTTCCCGCTCCGGCTGCTCCGGGCCCGACGGGGGCATGACCGGGGTCGGCTCCAGGCCCTCCACGTACTGCGGGTTGTAGCCGCCCTCGTACGCGGCCTGCGGCGCACGCTGGGCTGCGAACCAGGCGCTGTTGTGCGCGGCCGGCATGGCCGTCGGGTCCACCACGAAGGGGGCGGGGTCGGGGTGACCCTGCGGGGCCATGGCCCCGGCCGGGGCTTCCGCGTACTGCGGCCCGGGTCCGGGCCCGGAGCCGGACCCGGGGTTGGGGCCGGGCCCGGCGAGCTGGTGCTGCGCGGCGTCGGCGGGGGCTCCCGCGGCGGCAGGGGCGGCGGCAGCGGCGGCGGTCAGGGCCGCCGCCGCCGTGGCCGGCTGCTGCGCGCCCCCGGCGGCCTCCGCGCCTTCGGCGCCCGCCGGGAGGGCCGGGGCCGCCGGGTCGGCGGCCGGGGGCGGCGGGATGAGGAGCGGTTCGATGCCCGCCGCCGCCAGGCCCTCGGGGGCCGTCTGCGACAGGGGGACGCCGATGCGGGCGAGGCGCAGCGGCATCAGGGCCCCGACGGGGGCCTTGCGGCGCCAGCCCCGGCCGTAGCGGGCCTGCAGGCGGGCCTGGTAGATCAGCCGGTCCTGCTCCATGCCGACGGCCTGCTCGTAGGAGCGCAGCTCCCACAGCTTCATCCGGCGCCACAGCTTGAAGGTGGGGATCGGCGAGAGGAGCCAGCGCGTGATGCGCACGCCCTCCATGTGCCGGTCGGCGGTGATGTCCGCGATCCGGCCCACCGCGTGCCGGGCGGCCTCCACGGTGACCACGAACAGGATCGGGATCACGGCGTGCATGCCGACCCCGAGGGGGTCGGGCCAGGCGGCCGCGCCGTTGAAGGCGATCGTCGCGATCGTCAGCAGCCACGCCGTCTGGCGCAGCAGCGGGAACGGGATCCGGATCCACGTCAGGAGCAGGTCCAGCGCGAGCAGGACACAGATGCCCATGTCGATGCCGATCGGGAAGACCAGCGAGAAGGAACCGAAGCCCTTCTTCAAGGCCAGGGCGCGCACGGCGGAGTACGAACCGGCGAATCCGATCCCCGCGATGACGACGGCTCCGGCGACCACGACACCGATCAATATCCGGTGCGTACGAGTCAGCTGCATCGCGGCCACCCGCGATCCCCTCCCCTTGTCGAGCTACGGCAGGGCACAGCGTACGCGCGTACGGGGAACGGAACGTCGGCGGTCCGGACCCGGCCCTTCCGGGCACGGGCCGGACCGCCGACGGCGCGGTGCGTCCCGGGAGTTCGGCTCCGGGAGCCCGGTCCTGGGAGTTCCCTTCGAGGAATCCGCTTCTAGACGTTCGAGGGCGAGGGCGACGGCGAGGGTGCCTGCGAGGGCGACTGCGACGGCTGCGCGGACTGCGCGGGCTGCGAAGGCTGGGCCGACTGCTCGGGCTGCTGCGCCCCGTTCGCGGCCTGGACCGAGGCCACCGCCTCCTTCGTCGCCGCGATGGCGTCCTGGAGCAGCTTGGCCTGGTCCGGAGCGGTCGCGCCCTCGTAGGCCGTGCCGTTGTAGTCGAGGGTGACGACGACGTTCTGCGTACGGGCGATGACCGAGGTGTTGAAGAACTCGCCGCCCTTCTTGGTGGTGAAGGTGACGGAGGTGGCCTGGTCGCCGATGCCGCCCGCCGCCTCCGGCTTCACGTTCTCCGCGCCCTCGACGGCCTTCGCCTTCTCGACCTGCTTGGCGTACTCGTCCTCGGCGCGCTTGTTGCCGGTGCCGACCGAGGCGAGCGGGTCGTAGCGGACCAGGGAGATCGAGAGCCAGCGGTACTGCGAGCCCTTCAGACCGGCCTCGTCCAGGCCGTTCCAGGTGCAGGTGGCACGGCTGGTGAGGTCGTTGGACTTGGCGGCGGTGCCGTTCGCGTCCTTGGCCTTGGGGACGATCGTCCCGATGGTCTTCGCGGAGACCGCCTTGCACGGCTCCGGCAGCGTGGCGTACGCGGCCTTCTCCAGCGCCTCCTTCGAGGGCTCGGAGCTCGGCTGGGCGGACGAGGAGCTTTCGGACTTCTTGCCGCTGTCGGTGCCCGACTTCTCGCCCGAGTCGGACGAGCAGCCGGCGACCGTGAGGATCACCGGGACGGCTGCGCAGGCGAGGACGCGGGTGAGGCGCGAGGCTGATCGGTGCATGATTCCTTCAGACGTTGTGGGTCTTCGTGCGGGCTCGTTCGGGCCCTCCGGCGGGCGCGGGACCCGAGCAACGGTAGCCCGACCCGGCGCCCGCCTGCTGTGCGCGCCGTCACGGCGCCCCCGCACGCCCCCCTGGGGCAAGGCCGACTAGTCGTCGAACCGCTCCACGAGTGCCTGCGCCAACTGCCGTGCCCTGTCCTGGGTTTCACCGCTGGGCGGGACCGTGCCGGGGAGCGCGGGCTGGACGCTGTACTCGACGGTGACGATGACATTCGAGGTACGGAACACAATGCGGACGGTGCGCGCCTGGGCGGCGGTGGCGCCGGCCGCGGCGAGCTTGTCGTCGACGAAGGCCTCGTCGCCGAGCCCGTCGAGCACGCGGGAACCGAGCTCGGGCGGGGCGGAGGGACTGCCGCTCGGGCTCGGGCTCGTAGCCGTGCTCGCGCCCGTGCTCGCGCCCGTGCCGGCGCCCGTACTGGCGCCCGTGCTCGGGGTCGGTGCCGGAGCCCCGGTCGGGGCGGCCCCCGACCCGGACGGCGTCGGGCTCGCCGACGGCCCCGGGGCGGGCAGGTTGGCGGCGGTGAGCTGGCGGCCGTAGACCTGGCGCGCCTTGTCGTCGTCGCTCGTGGTGGCCCGGTCGTACGAGACCACGCGCTCGAAGTCCACCGACAGCAGCCGGGTCTCGGCCGGCGTCTGCGCGGTCCAGCGGCAGCCGACGCGCCGGTCGGCGTCGTAGGAGGGGTCCGCGACCCCGGCGTAGAGGGCTGCCAGGGCCTCGGGCGTGAGTCCCTCGGCGGCCGGGAGCATGGCCTTGACCTTCTTGGTGTCGGCGGCCTTGCAGGGCATGGGCAGGCTGCGGTACTTGCCGGGCTGCGGGACCGTACCGGCGTTGCCGCCGGGCTTCGAGTCGCCGCTGGTGATTCCGATTCCGCCGTCGCCGTCGGTGCAGGCGGTGAGGCCGGCCGTGAGGGCGGCGAGCATCGCGATGGCTGGCAGGACTCCACGCACTCGTACCGTCTTGCGCTGCACGTTCCACCGGCTCCCTTCGGGAAAATGCGTTGCCGCGGCTCGGGCGCGGATGGACACAATGTCTATCGCACACGCTGGTGCCGGCGCCGGTCCTCTGTCGTATTTAGGGCTATGAGCGAGGCTTTTTGCGTTTTCAGACTTTTGTGGTGTTGACGGGGTGTTGAGGATGAAATGTCGTACGTAGAAGTTCCCGGGGCGCAGGTTCCCATCCGGATGTGGACCGACCCGGCGTCGGTCGAGGACAGCGCGATGCGCCAGCTCCAGAACACCGCCGGCCTCCCTTGGATCAAGGGCCTCGCCGTGATGCCGGACGTCCACTACGGCAAGGGCGCCACGGTCGGCTCGGTCATCGCCATGAAGGACGCGGTCTGTCCGGCGGCGGTGGGCGTGGACATCGGCTGCGGCATGTCGGCGGTGAAGACCTCGCTGACCGCGAACGACCTCCCGGGCGACCTGTCGGGCCTGCGCTCGCAGATCGAGAAGGCGGTCCCGGTGGGGGCTGGGATGCACCGCGAGGCGGTGGACCCGGGGCGGCTGTACGGGTTCTCGGAACGGGGGTTCGGGGATCTGTGGGAGCGGTTCGACTATGTCGCGGACGCGGTGAAGTTCCGGCGGGAGCGGGCTTTGCGGCAAATGGGGACACTTGGATCCGGAAATCACCATCAAGAAGTCAGTATCGATCAAGAAGGGTCAGTGTGGCTGACCCTGCACTCCGGATCCCGAGGCATCGGTAATGAACTCGCCAACCATCACATCGGCATCGCCCGGGGCCTGTCCCACAACCAGGGGCTGATCGACCGGGACCTCGCGGTCTTCCTGTCGGCGACACCGGAGATGGCCGCGTACCGGCACGATCTCTACTGGGCGCAGGAGTACGCCAAGTACAACCGCGCGGTGATGATGAGCCTCATGAAGGAGGTCGTCCGCCGGCAGTTCCGGAAGGCGAAGGTCACCTTCGAGCCGGAGATCAGCTGCCACCACAACTATGTGGCGGAGGAGCGGTACGACGGCGTCGACCTGCTGGTCACCCGTAAGGGCGCGATCCGCGCCGGCAGCGGCGAGTACGGGATCATCCCGGGCTCGATGGCCACCGGTACCTACATCGTGAAGGGCCTCGGCAACAAGGCCGCCTTCAACTCGGCCTCGCACGGCGCGGGCCGGCGGATGAGCCGGACGGCGGCGAAGAAGCGGTACACGGCGCAGGATCTGGCGGACCAGACCAAGGGTGTGGAGTGCCGTAAGGACTCGGGCGTCGTGGACGAGATCCCGGCGGCGTACAAGCCGATCGAACAGGTCATGGAGCAGCAGCGGGACCTCGTGGAGGTCGTGGCCAGGCTCCGGCAGGTCGTCTGCATCAAGGGCTGACGCGAAGAGGTGCGGAACGCTGGAAGGCCGGAACCCGATGGGTTCCGGCCTTCCAGCGTCCATAGGTGACAAGCGGGGTCTGGCACAGATCTTGGGGAGCTGTCGCGGAGAGTTACTGCCGTGTTCGAGTGGGAGGGTCGTGCGCCGGGGTGAACAGTCGACTTGACGCGCGTGCCGGATAGTAGGTGACGCTCCATCAGGCACAGGTTCGGGTCGTGACGGGCGGAGGCGTGCGCGCGAACGGTCGGGCATGGGCCTCGAAGATTCCTGCTGGACCTCGCTCGTGTTCGCTGGTCTCGACGGCGAACTCGCCGTCAGAGCGGTGCGGTCGTCCCTGGGGCTGGTGTGCGTCACGGGATCGGGCCGGTCGGCGAGTGAGGAGTGCCCGGATTGCGGACGGCTGGGCGAGCGTGTCCACGATCGCTATCGCAGGCGGGTGCACGATCTCCCGCTGGGCGGTCAGCCTGTGGTGATCACGTTGCTGGTACGCCGTTTCATCTGCGATAACACGCGTTGTGCGCGTCGGACGTTCGCCGAGCCGTTCACTCGGGTAACCGCACCGTACGCGCGCTGCACGCGGCGTCTGGGCTCCTGGTTGGAGGTGATCGGGCTGGCCCTCGCCGGCCGGGCCGGGGCCCGGCTCGCGACAGCCTTCGGCATCGTGGCAGGCCGTATGACGTTCCTGCGGCGGGTGCTGGCGCTGCCCGATCCCGAGCGCGGGGTTCCGCGGGTCCTGGGCGTCGATGATTTCGCCACCCGCCGCGGAGCCACATACGCCACTGTGATCACCAGTGGTGAGACGCACCAGGTCATCGACGTGCTGCCGGGGCGCGAGGCGGGGCCGCTGGCCGCCTGGCTGAGCGCGCATCCGGGGGTGGAGGTCATCTGCCGGGACCGGGCGGGAGCCTACGCGGAGGGCTCGCGACTCGGCGCCCCAGATGCGGTCCAGGTCGCCGACCGTTTCCATCTCTGGCAGGGTCTTGGCCGGGCAGTGGAGAAGTCCGTCGGCGCACACCGCTCCTGCCTGCAGGAACCGGCTCCGCCATCGACGCAGGCGGACAGCATCGAGCCTCCTGCACATGCGGATCCCACCGGACCACGAGCAGAGCGTATGCGATCTGCCCACGCCCAGGTCCACGAGCTGATCACCCAGGGACACAGCCTCCGGGGGATCGCCCGGCACCTCGGCTGGGGCCGGAAAACGGTGATGCGGTACGCGCACGCCGCCCGCTGGCAGGACATGATCGTTGGAATGCCACCGCGTCCGAGCAAGCTCGATCCCTACAAGCCATACCTGCAACGGCGCTGGTCGGAGGGGTGCAAGAACGCGCGCGCCCTGCATCGCGAGATCACTGAACGCGGATACCCCGACGGCTACGCGTCCGTTCGCGACTACCTCGTGGCCTTCCGTCCCACAGTTGGCACTCCGGCACCCGCGCCGCCCAGTGTCCGGCGGGTCACCGGCTGGCTCACCCGCCATCCCGGCACGCTCAGCGAAGACGAGCATCAACACCTAAAGATGATCCTGGCCCAATGCCCCGAACTGGAAGCCGCCCACCAGCACATCCGCGACTTCGGAAAGATCCTCACCTGCCGCCTCGGCAACCAACTCCCCGGCTGGATCGAAGCCGTCGTCCGGGACTACCTGCCCGGACTGAACGGCTTCGCCCGCGGCCTGAACACCGACTTCGACGCCGTCACCGCCGGCCTCACCCTGTCCTGGAGCTCCGGCGGCACCGAGGGTGCTGTGAACCGCATCAAGAAGATCAAGCGGCAGCTCTACGGCCGAGCCGGATTCGAACTACTCCGCAAGATGATCCTCCTCCAATAACACCCCCGCAACTCTTCAAGATCTTTTACCTAGGGAGCCGTGTCGTGCAGGTCAGGGCGGGTCATTGGCGGCTCACCGTACGGGTCACGCCTGCGACGATCGTCGTCGCCAGGATCCAGCCGGTGATGATCAGGGCGTACGACAACCATTGGTGCCAGCCGACAGGGGCGAATGCCGACTCCTGGCCAAAGCTGATGATCGGCAGGAGCAGGTCGAGGGTGTAGAAGACGGCGTTGAAGGCAGGCCCCTCGCCTGCCTTGACGGGGCCGGGGTGGTCCAGGCCGTACGCGATCGACCCGATGGCCATGAGCGACAGCAACCAGACGGCCGCGCGCAACGGTCGGAAGCCGTAGCCGACGATGCCGTCCTGGAGGTACCCCCACAGCCGTCCGTACCAGGTGAGCGTGGTGCGCCGGCGGCGCTGCTTGGCAAGTTGGACGAGTCGGGCCGCGTCGTCGTCACCGACGTGGCGGTATGCCGCCGTCAACTGCTCGTAGCCGTACGGCTCATAACGGTCGCCGTCCCGCTCCAGCATCGGAAGGCGCCTCTCGGCGGGCTCGTGCGGGGTGAGTACGGTGTAGGCGAGATTGCTGATGAACACCTGGTCCGGCAGGATCTTCGGTTCGACGTTCATGATCTCTATTCGAGAACGCCGCAGATTCAGGGCACCCTCGATGCGATCGCCACCGAGCAGCCAGAGTTCACCGATGACACAGCTGCTGGCCCGCAGTGCCGTGCCGCCCCGATGCGACAGGTGGGCGTGGAGCAGGTCGAGACGGCCTGATATGCGCGAGCCCCGGAGCTCGATCCCGCCCTGCGTACGTATGCGCCGCGCCCGTACGTGGGCTCCCACGTTGAGGTTCTGTGCGTCCAGTGCGGTGCCACCGGGCTGGTTGAGTTCGGCGTCCTGAACGTTGATCCGCCCGGCGATGGAAGCGCCGGTGAGTCGTACCTGTCCGTTGGCGCGCATCTCCGGCGCCCACAGGTCGGCACCGATCACGGCCTGGTTGAGCTGCAGCACCGGCTCGGAGTCGTCCGGCGCCGTGAACTCCGCCTCCTCCATGAACAACGCCCCGAAGATTTGCGCCCCGCCGAGCCGCACCGGCCCCTGCATACGGCAGCCCGTCATCCGCAGCACCCCCTCGACCCTCAAGGTCTCTGCGGTCAGGCCCGGCAGGACCGACCTGCTCAGATCGAGCTCGCGCAGCTGGGCACCGTACAAGTCGGGAACGTCGTCGAATTGGCAGTGGCTCAGCCGGATGGCGGCATCGATCGCGGCGTGTTTCAGGGCCAGTACGCCGGTGATCCGCGCCCCCGTGATCTTGAGCGCGGCGATCTCTCCCTCCTCCTGCGGAGCCTTGATGAGCAGTGCCCGCAGTACTCTCGCCCGCACGGTCCGCTCAGCGCCCCAGGCGTTGGCGAGCGCCGGATCCTCGTCCTCGGCGGCGCGAAAGTCCACGGACTCGCCTCGCGAAAAGGCCCGCCATATACGCGCTTCCGCCGACGTCAGATCATTGGTCTCGCTCACGCCGGGACTCTGACGTGTCGCGTTCGAGCTGTCACTTGCCGCACAGAGAACGTCATTCTGCTCGAATCCCCCGTCCCGCCCGGCCAGCACCGAGCCCGGCCCCCAATTTATCAACTGCGAGTTCATCACGATCTTCACCACCTCTCGAGCAGCGTCGAGGACCTCGCCGCGTCGTCCTCGATGCGTTCGTCCCCGACACGGTCTGACGCGAACAGTCCGCTCGCAATCGAACATCGAGGTAACACTCCGCGACGACTCCCCAAGATCTGTGCCAGAACCCAGTTCTGACTCCACAGCGGCGCGGGTTTCAGTGACAGGCCTGGGCTTCGGGTTCGGCTGTACATACGATCAGTTCCCGCTGTGATCGGCTGGCTGGAGGGGGCTGAAGTGCACGGTATGGAGTTGGCGACTACCGCGATACGGATGTTGGCAGGGGGCGCGGGAGGTACCGCGGAGGGGGCCGCCCGGCAAGCGAAGCTCCGCGTGGTCGTCGAGGACCGGCTCCGCCAGAGTGCGCTGGGGGCGGCCTCGTTGAATCGCCTACGGGACGAGCCCGGTGAGAGCGCTGTCTCGATCGCCGCGTCGGTCCTGGCTGACGAGATTGGCCGGGACGCTGCCTACGCCGCGCTACTGGCGGACGTGGTGGGCGTTGGCGCACATGCTGGAACGACCGGTCAGGCACCACCACTGCCCCCGCCGCTCCCGAAGCCCCCGGCGCCTCCACGGCCGCCGGTGCCGGCAACAGCCCTCCGGCCCCCGTTGCCTGACACATACCAGCGTCAGACGTGGTTCATCTGGCTGCTCGGGCTGCCCCTGGCATTCATCTCGTACGTGCTGATGAGCCTGCTGGACAACGCGTCCACCTCCAGCGGCGGCCTGGTCGGCATGCTCGAACTCCTGCTCGTAGTCCCCCTCGTAGGCGGCCCGGTTGCATCGGTCGCCTGGTCGGTCAGCCTGCTCCGCCGGTTCACCAGCCCCCCGCTGCTGGCGGCGGCGATCCTTTCCTCACTGCTGCTCCTCAGGCTGCTCCTGGTCAGGTGACGGTCCGCCGGGTGGTGCTCGTTGACCCGTCACCTCCCCGGCGTCTGCCCGCCCAGCTCTGGCAGCTCCCCGAACAGCCCGCTACCGGGAGTGCGCCCGGGAGCAGCTCTTCGGGTCGTGCCAGTGCTCATCACATTTCCGGCACCTGAATCACGAACCGGTGTAGAGGTGTGAGGCCCGTTCGACGACCGCTTCCTTGGCGTAGACGACGTTGTTCCCTTTCGGGTGGGGGGTGTCGATGCGGGTGTTCGCGGGTGTGATGGGATCGGCGGCGTTTCGGTTGTCCAGTCCTGAGGGGGAGCTGTCGTGGTGCGTGGGGTTGCTGGTGGGTGGGTCGGGCTCGGGGTCGCTCTCGTGGTCGTGGCCGGGGCTTCCGGGTGTTCGGGCGGGAAGGGGGAGAGCGGGGCGAAGGCCGCGCCGGCTTCCGTATCCGCCGCGCCCGTGGAGCCGCGGGTGATTTCCGTCGCCGATGCCGAGAAGGTGTTCAACAACTACGGGTGGGCGAACTCGGTGGCCGAGGGGAAGGCCGACTTCGGGGCGATCTTCAGGATCCAGACCGGTGCGCTGCTGGAGGAGAGCAAGGCGCGGCACGAGCGCAAGAACCTGCACTCGATCGTCAGGGACGGGGACACCGATTTCGCGCGACCCGTGTTCGTGATCCCGACGGAGCGCGAGCAGCCGGGGTATCCGCGTTCGTTCGTCGTGTTCAGCAAGGTCGATTCCTACGTGGAGGACCGTGCGACGGCGGTGCACCACTTCGTGCAGGACCGGTCCGGCGGTGCGTGGAAGGCGGCCGCCACGTCCTGGGTGTACGGGGCGCCGGCCAAGGCGGGGGAGTCCCCGGCCCGGTACCTTGAGGGCGAGGGCCTCCTGATGCGGGAGAAGGAGATCGCGGCTCCGGGTACGGAGGTGGTCGCGGGTGCGGTGTTCTCGGCGCGGGCCGATGAGGACCGGAAGGTCTGCGGGCGGTACGGGGACTACTTGAGCTTCACCGCCCCCGACGGGAAGCGCGAGAGCGAGCACTTCGTCCAGGGTCCCCTCACGGGCGGGGTGGTCGACGCGTACAACGCGAAGGACGCCCTGGTCGACGGGCTGGTGCGGGACACCTTCTCCTACGCGCCCACGGGCGGTGACCTGCCGGTGGTGCGGCTGGCGGGCGGCGCTTCGCTGGTGACCTGCACGTACGTGATGTCCGAGCACTCGGAGAACAAGCCGGGGACGAAGTGGTTCACGTTCAAGAAGGGCGGCGACGTCGAGCGGATGCTGGGCGGGTCCCGGCGCTGGAAGGTCGCGGACCGGCACTGGGCGGTGACGGCGGTCATCGAGGTTCCGGCGCAGGGACCGGCCGATGTCGTGACCGTCAACTCCCGTGGTGCGGAGCTGCTTTCCGCGAAAGGAACTCCCGCATAGGGGATTGACGGCGGGAGTTGGTCTAGACCAAGGTGTGCCGCATGTGGAGATCCCGTGCGGTTCTTGCCGCGCTCGCGTCGTTGTCGCTCACCGTTGGTGCCGCTCAGGCAGCCGATGCCGTCGGGTCCGGGGGTGCCGCTCCGGCCGCTGTCCCGGCCGCTGCTCCGGCCGCCGCCGCGGGCGCGCGGGCCGTCGGGCTGCCGCCCGTCGTGTCGCACGTGCCGACCAGCGAGAAGGTCGTGTTCATCACCATCGACGACGGGTGGGCGCACGATCCCGCCGTCGCGCGGACGCTGGTGGATCAGCGGGTGCCCGCTTCGCTGTTCCTGCTGCCGGGGGCGTTCTCGTACGACGCCCAGTACTTCACCGGGCTGGTCGCGCAGGGACGGTCGGTGAACGTCGAGAACCACACCGTCAGTCATTCTGATCTGACGATGCTGGATGCCGCCGGCAAGGACGCCGAGGTGTGCGGGGCCGGGGAGCAGCTCTCCGCGGCCTTCGGGCGGGAGCCGAAGCTGCTGCGGCCGCCGTACGGGGCGGTCAACGACGACGTGCGGCTGGCCGCCAAGGCGTGCGGGGTCAAGGCGCTGATCACGTGGACGCACGACTTCACGACGTGGAGCGAGACGCCGGCCACGCCGCAGCTGAACGCCGGGGACATCGTGCTGCTGCACTTCACGCCGACGCTGGGCGCGGACCTGAAGCGGGCCCTGGACGCGGCGAAGGCCGCCGGGCTGAAGCCGGCGGCCCTGATGCCGCACCTGAAGAGTGCCGGGCTGGTGAAGTAGGGCCCGTAGGGGCTACAGCTCGCGGTGGAGCTTCGTGTTCGAGGCCTGGGCGCGGGGGCGGACCACCAGGAGGTCGATGTTGACGTGGCTGGGGCGGGTCACCGCCCAGGTGATGGTGTCGGCCACGTCGTCGGCGGAGAGCGGCTCGGCCACGCCGGCGTAGACCTTCTCCGCCCGCTCCGCGTCGCCGCGGAAGCGGGTCTTGGCGAACTCCTCGGTCTTGACCAGGCCGGGGGCGATCTCGATGACGCGGACGGGCTGGCCGACGATCTCCAGGCGGAGGGTCTCGGCGAGGACGCGGGCGCCGTTCTTGGCGGCCACGTAGCCGGCGCCGCCCTCGTAGGTGGCGTGGCCGGCGGTGGAGGAGAGCACGACGACCGTGCCGTCGCCCGAGGCTGTCAGGGCCGGGAGCAGGGCCTGGGTGACGTGGAGCGTGCCGATGACGTTGACCTCGTACATCGTGCGCCAGTCGGCGGGGTCGCCGGTGGCGACGGGGTCGGCTCCGATGGCGCCGCCGGCGTTGTTGACGAGCACGTCGCAGCGGTCGAGGGACGCGGCGAGGGCGTCTACGGCGGCTCGGTCGGTGACGTCGAGGGCATGGGCGGTCGCCTCGTGGCCGGCGGCCGTGATCTCGGCGGCGAGGGCCTCGATGCGGTCCTTGCGGCGGGCGGTGAGGACGACGTGGTAGCCGGCCGCGGCGAGCTGCCGGGCGGTGGCCGCGCCGATGCCGCTGCTCGCGCCGGTGACTACGGCGGTTCGGGTGGCCGTGCTCATGCTGGCTCCTCGTGCGGTCGTGTGTTCGTACGGTGGTGACTGGCCTGGCCAGCATAGGCCGGTCCCCGCGCAGGTCACCGGCCGCGCGGGGGAGGGCTCGCCCTCGTTCGTGTGATGGTCCGACCATCGGGCGGGTGGGAGGGCTAGCGTCCGCGCGTGGAGGTGGTCGCGGTGCGCCGAGGTGCCGTACGGAGTGTGGTGATGGCCGGGCTGCTGGTGCTGCTCGGAGGGCTGGGGAGCGGTGTCGGGAACGCCCGCGCCGGGGCCGGGCCGGAGGCCGATGTGGCCTATCACGGGCGGGTCGCCCTGGACGGCGGCCGGCTGCGGATCCTGCTGGTCCCGGAGAACGAGGGTCCGTCCGCCCTGGCGAACGCGACCGTACGGCTGCGCCTGTCGGCCGATCTCGCGGACCGGCAGGAACTGGCGGAGGGCTGTGCGCGGGCCGGGCTGCGCGAGGTGGTGTGCGAGACGGGTGCGCTGCCGCTGCGCGGGCGGGGGCGGCACATCGGGCTGGTGCTGCGGCTGAAGGAGCCGGCTCCGGAGGTGGTGGTGCGGGTGGACACGTGGTGGAACGGCGGCGCGACGGACCGGAACCACACCAACAACGAGCACGTGGTGCTGGCCCTGGACACGGGGGACACGTACGCGTTCTGACGCGTGGGTCGTGTGGGTCGTGTGGGTCGCGTGGGCCCGGGTGACCTTGCGGGGGCCGGGGCGAACCCGGTTCGGCCCGCCGGAGTCCGCCGGGGCCCGAGCGGGCCCGGGCGGGTGTCGCTACGGCGTGCTCACGCCGCCGAACTCGGCCAGGGCCTCGTCGACGATCCGCTCCAGCCGGGCGTGGTGGGCTCCGCGCCAGTAGACGCGCTCGCAGTCGGTGCACTGGGCGAAGACCTCGTACGAGCGCTGCGTGCCGCTCTCCAGCCGGTCGCCGACGCTGTCCTTGTCGGCCTCGCGCAGGGTCCCGTTGCACGCGGTGCAGCGGGTCCACGGCGCGAGGGCCGGGGCGAACCGGCCCAGGATGTCGCGGACCTGCTCGTCGGGGTTGTCGCTGTAGACGTACGCGCCGGCGAACAGCTCGCGGCGGCGCAGCAGTCCGCGGTCGCGGGAGAGCAGGACGCGCTGCTCGGCGGCGGAGCGGGTGGCCAGGGCCGGGTCGCCGATGTCCTCGTTCTCGTACGCGGTGTCCACGCCGAGCAGCCGCAGGCGGCGGGCGAGGGTGCCGAGGTGGACGTCGAGGAGGAAGCGCAGCGGGATGCTCCCGGGGACGCCGGGGAGGTGCTGGGGGCGGTCCACGCCGAAGACTTCCACGGATTCGCCGGCCCGGGGCACGTGGGCGAGGGGCGTCTCGGCGCCGTCGACGAGGATCCGGCCGACTTCGGTGAGCGGGACGCCGGCCGATTCGACGACGTGGCCGAGGCTGGAGGCGCCGTCGGTGGTGGTCGGTACGCGGGTGCCGCGGCGCGCGGGCGCGGCGAACACGTGCAGTTCGGGGGCGAGGGTGAGCTGAATTCCGGGTCCGTTCACGGGGCCAGCATGCCATCGCGGGGTGGGGTGCGGCGGGGGATTTACGCCTCCGCGCGCACGTTCGCGTCCGTGCGCGTACGGGTGCCCGGATCGGTGCCCGTAGCCGTGCCCGTGCCCGTGTCCGTGCCCGCGGCCACCGCGTCGTGCAGTTCGCGATGGGCGTTGACCTGGTCGAAGTGGTTCTCGGCCCATTCCTTCACGGAGCTGAGCAGGCAGCCGAGGTTGGCGCCGAGTTCGGTGAGCCGGTAGTCGACGCGGACGGGGACGGTGGGTGTGACGGCGCGGGCGACGAGGCCGTCGCGCTCCAGGGAACGCAGGGTCTGGGTCAGCATCTTCTGGCTGACGCCGGGGATCTTGCGGCCGAGCTCGCTGTAGCGCATGGTGCGGTCCTCGGCCTGGGTGAGCGCGCTGACGATGAGGCCGACCCACTTGTCGCTGATGCGGGCCAGGAGCTGGCTGGTGGGGCACTCCTTGAGGAAGGCGTCGTAGGACTCGCGGGCCTCTTCGCGGCGGGCCTCGGCGGTACGGGTGGCCATGGGTGCCCCACTTCCGGGTCGGGTACGCACTTCGAGGTACGTACTTACGAATAGAGAGTAGCTCTCCCTAGGTTGGTTCTCACCGGGAACACCGGAACGAGAGAGCGAGCCCGCGGAAGAGGCGATGGCGATGAGCGAGACCGAGCAGACGACCGGCCAGGCGACGGAGACCGTTGCGGCTAGGGCGACGGCTACGGGGACGATGGCGGCGGCGGTGGCCGAGGGCTTCGGCGGCCCCGAGCGGGTCGAGATCGTACGGGTGCCGATCCCGCGGCCGGGCGCCGGGCAGGTCCGGGTACGGGTCCGGGCGGCGGGCCTGAACCCGGTCGACGGCGCGGTACGGGCCGGGGTCTTCGGCGGCGAGGGGCAGCGGCTGGGCTTCGGCTGGGACGTGGCGGGCGAGATCGACGAGCTCGGCGCGGACGTGGACGGCTGGGCGGTGTCCGACCAGGTGGTCGGCCTGCACTACGGGCCGGTCAAGCCGCTCGGCACGCACGCGGAGTACGCGGTGCTGGACGCGTCGGCGCTCGCTCCGGCCCCGGTCACGGTCGACCGGGTGACGGCGGCGGCGCTGCCGCTGAGCGGCCTGACCGCGGCCCGTGCGGTGGATCTGCTGGAACTCCCGGCCGGGGCCGCGGTCCTGGTCACGGGCGCGGCGGGGGCGGTCGGCGGGCTCGCGGTCCAGCTGGCGGCGCGGGCCGGCTACGTGGTGACGGCCCTGGCGGGAGCCGATGACGAGGAACTCGTACGGTCCCTGGGCGCGGCCCACTTCGTCCCGCGCGGCTCGGCTCCGGCGGCGGGCACCGTGGACGGCGTCGTGGACACGGCGGTGCTCGGCGGGCCGGCCCTGGCCTTCGTCCGCGACGGCGGCTCGTACGTCGGGCTGATCCCCCACGCGGCCCCGGCGGCGGAGCGGGGCGTCCGCGTGGTGGAGCAGGAGGTGGCGGCGGACGGCGCGCACCTGGCCCGCCTGGTGACGCTGGTCGACGCGGGGGAGCTGACGCTCAGGGTGGCGCGCACCTTCCCCCTGGCGGAGGCCCCCAAGGCCCACGCCGACCTCGCGGACCCGGGCACGCGCGGCCGCATCGTCCTGACGGCCTGAGCCCACGGGGAGCCCGGGCGGCCGGGCCGGGCCCTCCCGTCCCGACCGGGCCAGGCCTGGCCCTGCCCGGCCCGCCAGGCCCTGCCAGGCCGGGGCCCAGGCCTAAGCCGAGCCTGAGCCAGGCCCAGCCCAGGCCCAGGCCCGGCCCAGCCCCGGCAGGTCCCAGGCGCCGGTCCATCAGGCCGGTAGCGGGATCAGTACAGACCCTTGTAGATCTGCCAGCCCGTGCCGGCCTTCACGCGGCTGCCGAAGGTGCCCTTGCCGGTGCCGGGGATCCGCCAGACGGCGCCGGAGGTGTCCCGGGACAGGAGGTCCGTCCGGCCGTCGCCGTTCAGGTCGCCGGCGGCGACCACGAAGTCGTAGGACGAGCCCCAGCTGTCGGAGATCTTCACCGGCGCGGTGAAGGTGCCCTTGGCGGTGCCGTTCATGCGCCACAGCCGGTTGGACTTGTCCTGGAGGATCAGGTCGCCGAACCGGTCGCCGTTGAGGTCGCCGGCGCCGAGGATCTTCTTGTAGCCCTTGTACGAGCCGGGGATCTGCACGCGCGGGGCGAAGGTGCCGTCCGTGGCGCGGGCGTAGCGGTACAGGGCGCCGGTCGAGGCGTTGCGGGCGACGAGTTCGGCCGGGCCGCCACCGGCGACGTCGCCGGGGGAGGTCAGCACGTCGTACTGGTTCCAGCCGCCGCCGATGAGCTTGTGGGGGGTCTTCGGCGTGACGGTCTGGCCGCAGGCGGGGGTGTAACGGCGGAGCTCGCCCTTGGAGTTGCGGACCAGCAGGTCGTTGCAGCGGTCGGTGTTCGCGTCCTTGACCGGGATCGGCAGGGTGCCGGCGGGCCAGCCGTAGCCGGTGGCGTAGCCCTTGAAGGCGCCGGTGGCGCGGTCCCCGAAGATCGAGCGGATGCCACCGTTGGTGGTCAGGACGAACGCGTCGCCGGTGCCGTCGGGCCGGCCGGTGGCGCTGCCCTGGTCGCGGAGGGGGGCGGTGCCGTTGACGACGGTGACCGTGCCCGTGGCCAGGGTCCGCGCGCTGGTGTCCCCGGCGTACGGCGTGGCCGTGAGGGTCCACGTCACCGGGCCGTTGGGGGCGGCGACGGTGGTGCCGTCGTCGCCGTAGCCGTCCCACATCAGTGAGGGGCTCAGCGTCGCGCCGCCCTTGATGGTGCGCTTGAAGGTCCCGGTCGCTTCGGCGAGGGTCAGGGTCCAGGAGGAGACGGGGCGGCTGAGCTGCCACCGCGGACCCCAGGAGCCGCGAGCGTGGTCGTACTCCGCCGTGACGGAGGAGCTGACGACGGTCACCGGAGCGTCCGTGGTGTGGGCGCTCAGCAGCCCGATGTCACCTTCGCCGTCGCGGTCCCAGACGGCGGTGGCGCTGCCGTCGGGGCCGGCGGCGATCAGGCCCTTGACGCTGTCGGCGCTGGAGTTCCACAGCCTGCCGCTGCCGCTCCACACACCGTCCTTGAGGCGAGCCTGGCGCATCTCCTGGCGGTCGGCGTTGTGTGCCCAGGTCACCCAGACGGTGCCGTCCTTGCCCAGGGACACGGAGTGGTCTTCGGCGTTGATCGAGTGGTCTTTGGCGGAGACGGTGGCGACGGCCGACCAGTGGCGGTCGGTGTGGTCCAGGGTGGCGGAGCGGATGCGGCCCTTGCCGCGGTCCGGGCCGCCGTTCCAGACCAGGGTCACGTCGCCGTCGGGCTCGATCAGCGGCTCCGGGGTCTCCTGCAGGGCCGCCGCGACGGGCAGCGGCTCCGCCGTGCTCCAGGCGGCGGACGCGTCGGCGGCGGTGGCGGTGCGCAGCAGCCGGTCGCCCTGCGCGGGGCGCGGCTCGGACCAGGTCAGGGCCACGGTGCCGGCGGCGGAGCTGGTCAGGGCGGGCTCGCCCAGTTGGGCGGCGGCGGACTCGGCGACCGCGGCGGGAAGGGTCCAGGCGGAGGCGCCGGCGGGCAGCGTGGACGTACGGATGCTGGAGCCGCCGTCCTCGGTCTGCTGGTGGAAGGCGACCACGGGGGTGCCCTCGGCGTCCACGGCGGCCTGGGGGCGGTCGGCCCCGGCGTGGCCGTCCCCGGCCGCGTTGCTGACGCGGGCCGGGGCGGACCAGGCGCCCGCGCCGGAGCGGGTGGCGGCCCAGACCGAGGACTCGGCCCCGGCGGGCAGGCGCTGCTGCCAGGTGACGACGATCGTCCCGTCCGCGCCGACGGCCAGGTCGGGCTCGGACGGGCGGCGGTTCTGGTCCGTGCCGAGCAGGACGGTGGGCGCTGACCACGCGCCCTTGTCGAGGGTGGCGGTGACGACCCGGCCCGGGGTCGTGCCCCCGTCGCCGATGCGGCTCGCCGGGTAGTCGGTCCAGGCGGCGACCACCTTGTTCCCGACGGTCACGAGCCGCCCCTGGCCCGGGTGCTGCGCGGTCACGGACAGCAGGACCGGGGCTCCCCAGACCTCGGTGCCGGCCGGGCGGACCGCCGCGTACAGGGCGCGGTCGGGGCCCAGCTCCTGGTTGTAGAGGACGACGTCGGTGCCGTCGTCGGTCCGTACCAGTGCCTGGCTGTCACTGAAGATCATCTTTGGGGTGACGCTGGTTCCCGCGGTCCACGCGGGCACGAACGCCGCGTGGGCGGTGCCGACCAGTGCCGGGGCGGTGCCGGCCACGACGGCGGCGACCACCAGCGCGGACAGGCCGCGGCGGCGCGCGCCGCGTGCGGGACGGACGGAAGCGGACAGGTGCACGGATCCCCCTGAGGTGAAAGGCAGTTACTCCGCAAGGGAGACGCCCGAAGACCCCGCCGGGTTGTACGGCCGGGGCCGTTGATCGCGGGCGGGGCCGGGAAGTCCTCGCGGAGGGCCGCCCGCAGGGGGGGGGAAGGCCGGGTCAGGGCCAGACGAGGCAGTACGGCTGATGCCCGGCTTCGTGCAGGCGGTGGCTGAAATCCTGCCATTCGTGGAGCAGCTGGTAGACGTTGAAGGCGTCGCGGGGGCCGCCCCGGTCGGGGACCGTGGACCAGATGAAGGCGGCGGCGCCGACCGATTCCTCGCCGATGCCGCGCAGCGGGTCGACGACGGTCATCGGGAGCTTCACGACGGCGTAGTCGGGGTGGAGGACGACCAGCTCCAGCGGGGGCACCTTGTGCAGGGGTATGCCCTCGATGCCGGTCAGGACCATCGCGGCGACGGTCTCCGGCTTGATCTTGGTGAACATGCCGCCCATGCCGAGCTCGTCGCCGCCGAGCTCCTCCGGTCGCATCGTCACCGGGACGCGCGCGGCCGTGGCCCCGTCGGGGGCGCCGAAGTACTTGTACGTCACGCCCATGCCGCGGCCCCTGGGCAGGCCGTCGGGGTCCTGCGTGGGTCCCGGTACGGGTTCTGCCGCGTCCGTGGCACGACGGCGGTGCTTGCCGCGGCGACGTTCCCGGGCGCGCTGCGGGTCCAGGCCGTCCGTGCCCTCGCCCGGTCCACCACCGCGTTGCATATCTCCACCCGACGTGTCTTGCCTGCCCCGGCCCCGTGACCCCCGCCACGCAGCCTGATCATCATGGCAGTGACCTCCCCCGGGGCGGCGCGGTGAAACGCCCGTCCGCAAGTCAGTCGCGGCCTGATGAGACCATGGCTGGTGTGAGCTACCCGTACCCGTATGAAGCCAAAGTCTCGCAGACTCTCTTTGACCGCGCGTCCCTCGTGACGCCTGGCGGCGTGAACTCTCCGGTGCGCGCCTTCCGCGCCGTGGGCGGAACGCCCAGGTTCATGGTGTCCGGTACCGGTCCGTACCTGACCGATGCCGACGGGCGCGAGTACGTCGACCTGGTCTGCTCGTGGGGGCCGATGATCCTCGGCCACGCCCACCCGGCCGTGGTGGAGGCCATCCAGGCCGCCGTCGTCCGCGGCACCTCCTTCGGCACCCCCGGTGAGGGCGAGGTCGCGCTCGCCGAGGAGATCGTCGCGCGGATCGAGCCCGTGGAGCAGGTCCGCCTGGTGTCCTCGGGCACCGAGGCGACCATGTCCGCGATCCGCCTCGCCCGCGGGTTCACCGGCCGCGCCAAGATCGTGAAGTTCGCCGGCTGCTACCACGGGCACGTGGACTCGCTGCTGGCCGCCGCCGGCTCCGGGCTCGCGACCTTCGCGCTGCCGGACACCCCCGGGGTGACGGGCGCGCAGGCCGGGGACACGATCGTGCTCCCCTACAACGATCTGGAATCGGTCCGGGCGGCCTTCGCCGCGCACCCCGGCGAGATCGCCTGTGTGATCACCGAGGCGGCGCCCGGCAACATGGGCGTCGTGACCCCGGGGGAGGGCTTCAACCAGGGGCTCGCCGACCTGTGCCGGGCGAACGGCGCCCTGTACATCTCCGACGAGGTCATGACGGGTTTCCGTACCTCGCGCGCCGGCTGGTACGGAGTGGACGGGGTCACGCCCGACCTGATGACCTTCGGCAAGGTCATGGGCGGCGGCTTCCCGGCCGCGGCGTTCGGCGGCCGCGCGGACGTCATGGGCCACCTTGCGCCGGCGGGTCCCGTCTACCAGGCGGGCACGCTGTCCGGTAACCCGATCGCCACGGCCGCCGGTCTGGCGCAGCTGCGGCTGCTGGACGAGGCGGCGTACGAGAAGGTCGACGCCGTGTCGCTCCAGATCCAGGGGCTGGTCACCGAGGCGCTCACCAAGGAGGGCGTCGCGCACCGGCTGCAGACCGCCTCGAACATGTTCTCGGTGTTCTTCACCGAGGACGAGGTCCGCAACTACGACGACGCGAAGAAGCAGGAGGCCTTCCGCTTCAACGGCTTCTTCCACTCGATGCTGGCGCAGGGCGTCTACCTGCCGCCGTCGGCGTTCGAGTCGTGGTTCGTGTCCACCTCCCACGACGACAAGGCGATCGAGCGCATCGCGGCCGCCCTGCCGGCCGCCGCCCGGGCCGCCGCGGAGGCCACCGCGTGAGCGCCGTAGCCGGTGGCAACGAGATCACCGTCGTCCACGTGGTGCGCCACGGCGAGGTGCACAACCCGGACGGGGTCCTCTACGGCCGTCGCGCGGGCTACCACCTCTCCGAGCTGGGCCGGAAGATGGCGGACCGGGTCGCGGAGCACTTGGAGAACCGCGACGTGACCTACGTCGTGGCCTCCCCGCTGGAGCGGGCCCAGGAGACGGCCGCGCCGATCGCGAAGTCGCACGGTCTGGACCTGGCGACCGACGCCCGCCTCCTGGAGGCGGGCAACGTGTTCGAGGGCAAGACCTTCGGCGTCGGCGACGGCGCGCTGCGCAGGCCCGGGAACTGGAAGCACCTGACGAACCCGTTCAAGCCGTCCTGGGGCGAGCCGTACGTCGAGCAGGTCGTGCGGATGACGAGCGCGATCGAGACCGCCCGTGACGCGGCCCGCGGCCACGAGGCGGTGGCGGTCAGCCACCAGCTCCCGATCTGGATCGTACGGAGCTTCGCGGAGAAGCGGCGGCTGTGGCACGACCCGCGCCGCCGCCAGTGCACGCTGGCCTCGCTGACCTCGTTCACGTACCAGGGGGACACGCTGGTGTCGGTGGGCTACAGCGAGCCGGCCCGCGACCTGGTCCCGGCGCACCTCCTCGCGGGGGCGAAGCCGGTGAAGGGCAAGTCCAAGGCGTTCGGGGCGTAAGCCCCGGCCGCGCGGCAGGGATTGCCGGGCCCGGCCCCCCAGGGGGGGGTCGGGCCCGGAGTCATGAGCGCAGGGCCGCAGCCCTGCTGGAAGCGCAGCCCGGCCCGGGGCGCAACCCCTCGGGCGGTGCCCGTTTGGCCAAGACTCTGCCTAATTTCATACAAGTTGCCGGACGTGGCCGTGTCACCTCTAGACATCGCCAAATTGTCCGTTTGTATGCATTGCATGAGCGATATGCGCGGCTTCAGCCGAAGGGGAGTACTCGGACTCGGACTTGGAGCCGCCGCGGCGGCCGGCATCGCCGGCTGCAACGTCGGCGGTCCGTCCGGTACGGGCAACCCGGGCCCGGCCAACCCGACGGGCGCCGCCCCGCCCACCGGCCCGGTGGTCAAGCCCATCGGCGACGGATCCACCGCCGACACCGGGCCGCAGCCGCACCAGCCGGCCGCCCCCGTACCCCTTCAGCCGGGCGAGACCCCGCCCCAGTTCGTGGTGTTCAGCTGGGACGGCGCGGGGGAGGTCGGCAACGGCCTCTTCCCCCGCTTCCTCAAGCTCGCCAAGGATCACGGCGCGGCGATGACCTTCTTCCTCTCCGGGATCTACCTCCTGCCCGAGTCGAAGAAGGGCCTCTACCGGCCGCCGAAGAACCCCGTCGGCGCCTCCGACATCGGGTACCTCAAGGACGAGAACGTCCGCAGCACCCTCAAGTACGTGCGCGAGGCCTGGCTCGACGGCCACGAAATAGGCACCCACTTCAACGGGCACTTCTGCGGCGGCTCCGGCTCGGTCGGCAGGTGGACCCCCGAGGACTGGCGGAGCGAGATCGACCAGGCCGTGTCCTTCGTCACCAACTGGCGCACCAACACCGGCTGGACCGACCTCGATCCGCTGCCCTTCGACTACCGCAAGGAGCTGGTCGGCGCCCGCACCCCCTGCCTGCTCGGGCAGGACAACCTGCTGCCGACCGCGCGGAAGCTGGGCTGGCGCTACGACTCCAGCTCGCCCGGCGGCCTCCAGCAGTGGCCGGTCAAGCGCGGCGGCCTGTGGGACCTGCCGCTGCAGTCGCTCCCCTTCCCGGGGCACTCCTTCGAGGTGCTGTCGATGGACTACAACATCCTCGCGAACCAGTCCAAGAACACCACCAAGGGCGTCCCCTCCCACTACCCGGCCTGGCGCACCCAGGCCACCGCCACCTACCTGGGCGGTTTCAAGCGGGCCTACGAGACCAACCGCGCGCCCCTCTTCATCGGCAACCACTTCGAGGAGTGGAACGGCGGCATCTACATGGACGCCGTCGAGGAGTCCCTCAAGGGCATGGCGGACAAAAAGGACGTACGGCTCGTATCCTTCCGGCAGTTCACCGACTGGCTGGACGTCCAGGACCCCAAGGTGCTGGAGAAGCTGCGCACGCTCGGCCCCGGCCAGACCCCGACCGGTGGCTGGGGCACGTATCTCGCGGCGGTCTGATCCGGCCCGGGTCAGCACCTGACCAGCGGATTGGCAGACCCCCCGGGGGGCGCGGAAGATCCGCAAAGCGCACATGCGAAACTTTTCACATGAGCCTTAGCCGCGCCCCCCGCCGCAGCCGCTCGACCAGCGGCCGCGCCATCCTGCTGACCGCGGTGACCCTCGCCGGCGCACTCACCCTCACGGCGTGCGGCGATGCGGACGGCGGCAGCAAATCCTCCGGTTCCGCCGGAGGCAACTACGTGGTGGGCTCCAGCGGCATCGCCACCGTCGCCAAGGCCGACCGCACCGACGCCCCCAAGCTCGACGGGGAGACGGTCGACGGCAAGACGCTGGACACCACCACCCTCAAGGGCAAGGTCGTCGTCCTCAACGTCTGGGGCTCCTGGTGCCCGCCGTGCCGGGCCGAAGCCCCGTACTTCGCGAAGGTCGCCAAGGAGATGGAGGCGGCCGGACAGCCCGTCGCCTTCGTCGGCATCAACACCCGCGACAACACCAAGCAGAGCGCGACCTCCTTCGAAGAGACCTACGGGATCACCTATCCGAGCCTCTTCGACCCGAACGGCAAGCTGATGCTCCGGTTCCCCAAGGGCACGCTCAACCCGAACGCCATCCCCTCCACGCTCATCCTCGACAAGGACGGGAAGATCGCCGCCCGCACCCTGGCCGCGGTCAACGAGGAGAAGCTGCGCTCGATGATCGACCCGCTCCTCGCGGAGAAGTGACCTCGTGGTCACCGCACTCTCCGGCCTCTCCGATGTCGTCCTCGCCGCCGAACAGACCGGCGTGAACACGACCGTCCTCAACGGCGCCCTGCTGCTCGCCCTGCCGATCGCCCTGCTCGCCGGGCTGGTCTCGTTCTTCTCGCCCTGCGTCCTCCCCCTGGTCCCCGGTTACCTGTCCTACGTGACCGGCGTCGGCGGAGCCGACCTCGCCGAGGCCCGGCGCGGCCGGATGCTGGGCGGCGCGAGCCTGTTCGTCCTCGGCTTCACCTCCGTGTTCGTCTCGACCGGCGCGCTGTTCGGCTACTTCGGGCAGACCCTCGACGCGAACAAGGAAGTCATCTCCCGGGTGCTGGGCGGCCTGGTGATCCTGCTCGGCCTGTTCTTCATGGGCGCCATCCCCGGCCTGACGATGCGCGAGTTCCGCTTCCACCGGAAGCCGACCATCGGCCTGCTCGGCGCACCCCTGCTCGGCGTGCTCTTCGGCCTCGGCTGGACCCCCTGCATGGGCCCGACCCTCGCCGCCGTGGGCACCCTCTCCATCGATCAGGCCACCGCGGGCCGCGGTGCGCTGCTGACCGTGGTCTTCTGTCTGGGCCTGGGGCTGCCGTTCATCGCCACCGCGCTCGCCTTCCGCAAGGCGCTCGGCGCGTTCGGCTGGGTGAAGAAGCACTACGCGTGGGTGATGCGGATCGGCGGCGGCATGCTCATCCTGACCGGTCTGCTGCTCGTCACAGGAATGTGGAGCAGCATCGTCAGCGACATGCAGAGCTGGACCAACGGCTTCACGGTGGGGATCTGAGGACTACGAGGACATGAGTACGACCGACAAGGCGTCCCCCGAGGCGCCGCACGACTCCGCCGCGGCCGAAGCCGAGGCCTCCGCCGAGGCCGAAGCCGAGGCCTCCACCGAGGCCGCCGCCGGCGCGCAGCTGTCCACCGCACCCCTGGAGGACGCCCCCGGCGGCCCCGTGGGCATCGGCGTGCTCGGCTGGGCCCGCTGGTTCTGGCGGCAGCTCACCTCCATGCGGGTCGCGCTGATCCTGCTCTTCCTGCTGTCGCTGGCGTCCATCCCCGGCTCGCTGGTCCCGCAGAACCAGGTCGACCTGATGAAGGTCGCCGTCTGGAAGAAGGAGCACGCCTCCTGGGTGGGCGTCGCCGAGAAGCTCCAGCTCTTCGACGTCTACAGCTCGGTGTGGTTCTCCGCGATCTACCTGCTGCTGTTCATCTCGCTGATCGGCTGCATCCTGCCGCGCTCCTGGCAGTTCGTCGGCCAGCTCACCGGCCGGCCGCCGGCCGCGCCCAAGGGGCTCGCCCGGATGCCCGCGTACACGACGTGGCGCACGGACAGCTCCCCGGACGAGGTGCTCTCGGCCGCGCGCGACCTGCTCCGCCGCCGCCGCTTCCGTACGGAGGTGGACAAGGGATCGAGGCCGAGGTCGAGGTCGAGGTCGAGGTCGAGGTCGGGATCGGTCTCGGCGGAGAAGGGCTACCTGCGCGAGGCCGGGAACCTGATCTTCCACGTGGCGCTGATCGTCATGCTGATCGCCTTCGCCTGGGGCCAGTACTTCAAGTCAGAGGGCGGCAAGCTCGTCCTGCGCGGCAAGGGCTTCTCGAACACGCTCACCCAGTACGACGACTTCAAGTCCGGCGGTCTCTTCGACACGGACGACCTGCCGCCCTTCTCCTTCACCCTGGACAAGTTCGACGCGTCCTTCGAGCGCACGGGCCCGCAGAAGGGCACCCCGCGCGACTTCAAGGCGTACGTCACCTTCAGCGACGGCGCGCACGGCAAGCCGGAGAAGCGCGAGATCCAGGTCAACAAGCCGCTGGTGGTGGACGGCTCCAAGGTCTACCTGCTCGGCCACGGCTACGCGCCGGTCATCTCGGTGACCGACCCCACCGGCAAGGTGGTCTACAAGGACGCCGTGCCGATGCTGCCCCAGGACGGCAACCTCACGTCCTCCGGAGCCGTCAAGGTCACCGACGGGTACAAGAGCAAGGAGGGGAAGTCCGAGCAGCTCGGCTTCCAGACCTGGTTCATCCCGACCTACGCCGGCCAGGGTCAGGGCACGATGCTCTCCCAGTTCCCGGAACTGGACAATCCGGCGATGACGCTCAACGCGTACCACGGCAGCCTCGGCGTGGACTCCGGCCTGCCGCAGAACGTCTACCAGCTCGACACGGCGAAGATGGAGATGTTCAAGGACGAGAAGGGCGAGCTCTTCAAGAAGCTGCTCAAACCCGGCGAGTCCATGGAACTGCCCGGCGGCCAGGGCACCGTGAAGTTCGAGGGCATCGAGCGCTGGGCGACCTTCTCGATCACCCACCAGCCCGGCAGCGGTCTCGCCCTCGCGGGCGCCGTCGCCGCCATCGCGGGCCTCGCGGGCTCCCTCTTCATCCGGCGCCGCCGGATCTGGGTGCGCGCGACCCGCGGCAAGGACGGCGTGACCGTCGTCGAGATGGCGGGGCTGGGCCGCAGCGAGTCCGCCAACCTCCCGGAGGAGCTGGCGGTCCTGGCCGGCGCGCTCCACGAGCAGGCGCCGAGCGCGGCGCCCGCGGCACCCGCCGCCGATAGCGATACCGAACCCGAACCCGAACCCGCAGTACCTGCCGAAGAAGTCGAAGGGGAGCGCGCGTGATGCAGCTCGCGGCCGCAGCCAACGAGAACCTGGCTCACCTCAGCAACAACCTGATCTACGCGTCCATGGCGGTCTACACCCTCGCCTTCTTCGCCCACATCGCCGAGTGGATCTTCGGCAGCCGCAGCAAGGTGGCCCGTACGGCCGCCGCGCTCACCCAGTCCGGGGCCGGTGACAAGGCCGCCGCCAAGGCCGCCGCCAAGGCCGCCGCCCCCGCCGTCCAGGTGCGGGGCAAGGCCGGGGCCACCGCCGTCCTGGACAAGCCCAAGGTGGTCACGCGCAGCGCGGCCGGCACCCGTGACGTCCCGGACGGCCCCGGCGCGGCCGGCGGCACCGTCCAGGGCGACCTGTACGGGCGCATCGCGGTCTCCCTGACCACCCTCGGGTTCCTCCTCGCGGCGGGCGGGGTCGGTGCCCGCGCGCTGTCGGTGGAGCGGGCCCCCTGGGGCAACATGTACGAGTTCTCGATCACCTTCTCCACGGTGGCCGTCGGCGCGTACCTGCTGCTCCTCGTGCTGAAGAAGAACGTCCGCTGGCTCGGCCTGTTCCTGGTCACCACGGTCCTGCTCGACCTGGGCATCGCCACCACGGTGCTCTACACCGACAGCGACCAGCTGGTCCCCGCCCTGAAGTCGTACTGGCTGCTGATCCACGTCTCGACCGCGATCATCTGCGGTGCGGTCTTCTACATCGGCGCGGCCGGCGCGGTCCTGTACCTGTTCCGCGACTCCTACGAGGCGAAGCTCGTGCGGGGCGGTCAGCCCGGCAGGTTCGCCACCTCGGTCATGGAGCGCTTCCCGTCGGCGGCCTCGCTCGACAAGTTCTCGTACCGCGTCAACGCGGCCGTCTTCCCGCTGTGGACCTTCACGATCATCGCGGGCGCGATCTGGGCCGGCGACGCGTGGGGCCGCTACTGGGGCTGGGACCCCAAGGAGGTCTGGTCCTTCGTGACCTGGGTGGCGTACGCCTGCTACCTGCACGCCCGCGCCACGGCCGGCTGGAAGGGCCGCAAGGCCGCGTACCTCGCGCTCTTCGCGTTCGCCTGCTGGATCTGGAACTACTACGGCGTGAACATCCTGCTGAGCGGCAAGCACTCGTACGCGGGCGTCTGACCCGGTCGGACGGAACACCGGAGGGGCCGGGCAGCCGAGAGGCGCCCGGCCCCTCCCGCGTTCCCGTCACCAGTCCTAGTCCTTGTCCTTGTCCTTCTCGTCCTGCTCCTCGCGCAGGGACTTCAGGAAGTCCGGGTTGTCGTCGGGCGCCACCCACTGGCGGCGGCCCTGCCGCGGCCGGGTGGCGCCGCCGCCGGGCACCCGCTTCTTGCCCGCGAACAGCCACACCACCGGACCGACGATCGAGAAGAGCAGGATGATCAGGACCCAGACGACCTTCGGGAGGTGCTTGACCTCGTCCTCCGGCGTGTTCAGGCAGTCGATGAAGGTGTAGATGGTCAGCGCGATGATCAGCAGGAACGGCAGATAGCGCAGCACGGTGTGGGACCGACCCCCAGAGGGACGAGGCACGGACCGGGCAGGCCCGCGGTGGACTCTTCCAGGGTAGAGGGCCCGCCGCGGTTCGGGCCCGGAGCGGGGATGCCACAATTGCCGCATGGCTTACGACGATCTCCGCTCCCTGCTCCGGGCCCTCGAGCGGGAGGGCGACCTGAAGCGCATCAAGGCCGAAGTGGACCCGTACCTGGAGGTCGGGGAGATCGTCGACAGAGTGAACAAGGCGGGCGGACCCGCGCTGCTCTTCGAGAACGTCAAGGGCTCGGCGATGCCGCTGGCCATGAACGTCTTCGGGACCGACCGGCGACTGCTGAAGGCCCTCGGGCTGAAGTCGTACGCCGAGATCAGCGAGAAGATCGGCGGCCTGCTCAAGCCCGAGCTGCCCCAGGGCTTCGTCGGCGTCCGCGAGGCCTTCGGCAAGCTCGGCTCGATGGTGCACGTGCCGCCGAAGAAGGTGAAGGGCGAGTCCGCGCCCGTCCAGGAGGTCGTCCTCACCGGTGACGACGTGGACCTGGACCAGCTCCCGGCCCTCTTCACCTGGCCCAAGGACGGCGGGTCCTTCTTCAACCTCGGCCTGACGCACACCAAGCACCCGGAGACGGGCGTGCGCAACCTCGGCCTGTACCGCCTCCAGCGCCACGACAAGCGCACCATCGGCATGCACTGGCAGATCCACAAGGACAGCCGCAACCACTACGCGGTGGCCGCGGCGCGCGGCGAGCGGCTGCCGGTCGCGATCGCCTTCGGCTGCCCGCCGGCCGTGACGTACGCGTCGACCGCGCCGCTGCCGGGCGACATCGACGAGTACCTCTTCGCCGGGTTCGTGGCGGGCAAGCGGATCGAGATGGTGGACTGCAAGACGGTCCCGCTCCAGGTCCCGGCCCACGCCGAGGTGGTCATCGAAGGCTGGCTGGAGCCCGGGGAGACCCTCCCCGAGGGCCCCTTCGGCGACCACACCGGCTTCTACACCCCGCAGGAGCCCTTCCCCGCGCTGACGATCGACTGCGTGACGATGCGCAAGCGTCCGCTGATCCAGTCGATCGTGGTCGGCCGGCCGCCGACGGAGGACGGTCCGCTGGGCCGTGCGACGGAGCGCTTCTTCCTCCCGCTCCTCAAGATCATCGTCCCGGACATCGTGGACTACCACCTCCCCGAGTCGGGCGGCTTCCACAACTGCGCGATCGTCTCGATCGACAAGAAGTACCCGAAGCACGCGCAGAAGGTCATGCACGCCATCTGGGGCGCGCACATGATGTCGCTGACCAAGCTGATCATCGTGGTGGACAAGGACTGCGACGTCCACGACCTCCACGAGGTCTCCTGGCGCGCGCTCGGCAACACGGACTACTCCCGCGACCTCACCGTCGTGGAGGGCCCGGTGGACCACCTGGACCACGCCTCGTACCAGCAGTTCTGGGGCGGCAAGGCGGGCATCGACGCCACGAAGAAGCTGCCGACGGAGGGGTACACCCGGGACGGCGGCTGGCCTGACATGGTCGAGTCCGACCCCGCGACCGCGGCCCTGGTCGACAGCCGCTGGAAGGAGTACGGATTGTGAGCCCTGTAGCCATGGGGGGCCCCGCCCTCTTCATCGGTACCGACGAGGTCTACGTGGCCTTGGTCCGTCCGGAGCTCGACCCGGCGGACCCGGGTGTCCGGCTCGCCGCCGAGGAGGCGGGCGTCTCGCCGGAGGAGTTCGCGGGCCCCGGCAACGTCTGGGCGCTGATGCTCGACGAGGACGGCGAGGGCGACGGCTTCGAGCTGCCCGGCGCGCGGGACATCGAGGCGGACGACTTCGCGGAGCAGCTCCAGCGCGCCCTGGTCGCGGGCGAGCCGTTCACCGCGGAGGCCGGGAACTTCCTGCGCCTGGAGGCGAGCCCGACCCCCACCACCTGGCAGCTGACCGCCCGCGTCACCCCGCCCGAGGGCCACGACGCGGGCCCGTGGACCCTGGAGCTCGGCACGCTCCCCACGGCCGACCTGCTGGCCGACCTCGAAGACTTCCGGAGAAGCCTCGTATGACATCCGCAGCCGAAGGGGTCCTCGGATCCGGGCCCGCGCCGCAGGCCACCGGCAAGGTCAAGGCGTTCCTGCGGCTCGTGATGATCGAGCACTCGGTCTTCGCGCTGCCCTTCGCCTACATCGCCGCGCTCACCGCCATGTACACGCTCGACGAGCGGATGCACTGGACCGAGCTGCTGCTCGTCACCGTCTGCATGGTGGGCCTGCGGACCTTCGCGATGGCCGCCAACCGGATCATCGACCGGGAGATCGACGCGCGGAACCCGCGGACCGCCGGTCGCGAGCTGGTGACCGGCGCCGTCTCGGTCCGCTCCGCCTGGACCGGGGCCGGCATCGCCCTGGCCGTGTTCCTCGGCTCGGCGGCGCTGCTGAACCCGCTCTGCCTGATGCTGGCGCCGATCGCCGTCGTGCCGATGGTGGTGTACCCGTACGGGAAGCGGTTCACGAACTTCCCGCACGCCATCCTCGGCATCGCCCAGGCGATGGGCCCGGTCGGGGCCTGGATCGCGATCACCGGCGAGTGGTCCTGGGACGCGGTGATCCTCGGCCTCGCGGTGGGCGTGTGGATCGGCGGCTTCGACCTGATCTTCGCCTGCCAGGACGTGGCCGCGGACCGCGCGGAGGGCGTGAAGTCCGTCCCGGCCCGCTTCGGCATCCCGGCCGCCCTGTGGGGCGCGCGCGGCGCGCACGTCGTGACCACGGGCCTGCTGGCCTGGTACGCGGTGGCGACCGGCGCGGGCTGGCTGTTCTGGCTGGGCCTGCTGATCGTCGTGGCGGCCTTCGTCTACGAGCACACCATCGTCACGCCCCACGACCTGTCCCGCCTGAACCGCGCCTTCTTCACGGTGAACGGTTTCATCGGGATGGCCCTGTTCGTGTGCGCGCTGGCGGACCTGGTGGTGCGGGGGCTGTCGCTGTAACTCGATCGTGTGTGCCCTGCCGGATTCGGCGGTTCGCGCCCTGCCCCGGTGGCTAGCGTGCGGCATACCATCGAGTGCATGGACAGGGAGGCCGACGTGACCGTTTCGGAGACCGAGCGCCTGCACTCACAGCTCAGCCGGTTCGAGGACATGTTCCCCGGTTACCGGATGGAGATTGTCGAGGGCGCCATCGTGATGAGTCCGGTCAAGCCGTACCACAACGAGACGATCTGGGGTGTACGGGACGACCTGAAGCTCCAGCTCTCGGCGGAGTGGGCGTTCATCAGCGATGTGGCAGTGCCCATGGACAGCGACAACGAGTTCTGCCCAGACCTTGCTGTGATCCCGAAGGTGGAATGGCGTAAGAACCTCTCTGCCTACCCGCCGGACCTGATCGAGCTCGCCATCGAGGTGGTCTCCCCGAGCAGCGTGCGCAACGACTACGAGGTCAAGAACCGGGCCTACGCGCGCGCTGGCATCCCCCACTACCTGATCTTCGACCCGTATCGGGCGGAATGCGTGAAGCTCTGGAACCCGGGGCTCGAAGGTTATCGGGGCCGGGACACCTTTCCGTACGGAGGGACGGTCACCGTTCTGACCGGGATCGGCAAGCTGATGGTCGACACCTCCGAGCTCCCCGTTGACCCGGGAGCGGGAGCCTAGACCGCCGCCACCTCCGGCCGGGGCCGCGCCATCGCGGCCACCGCCGCGCCGGCCAGGAGGCCGAAGAGGTGGGCCTGCCAGCTGACCACCGAGTCCGTCGGGAGGGCTCCGGCCAGGAAGGTCGTGCCCCAGACGGCGGCGATGACGACGGCGACCGCCACGCCGAGGGGGCTGCGTTCCACGAAGCCGCGGACCAGCAGGTAGCCGAAGAGGCCGAAGATCAGGCCCGAGGCGCCCGCCGTGATGCTGTGGGGCGGGGAGATCAGCCAGACGGCGAAGCCGTCGGCCAGGACGATGGCCGCGCAGACGGCCAGGAAGCGGCCGATGCCGCTCAGCGCGGTGACGAAGCCGAGGACCAGCAGCGGGACGCTGTTGGAGGCCACGTGGTCGAAGCCGAAGTGCAGGAAGGGCGCCAGGGGGATCGCGCTCAGGCCGTCGGCCTCCCGCGCGGTGATCCCGTACGAGTCCAGCGCGTGGCCCGTGGCGTAGTCGACGGCCTCGATCAGCCAGAGCAGCGCCACCCAGCCCAGCATCAGCTTCGCGGCGGCCACGGCCCGGCCGGTGCGGCCGGTCCTGCTCCAGGCGAAGGAGCCCGTACGACCCGTACGACCTGTACCGCCCGGGTGTGTGCTGCTTCCGCTTCCGCTCATGACGACCCCTGCCCCTCCGCCGTGTCCACCCCTTGAACGTGCGGCCACCTTAGCCAGTGCCCCCCGGCGCTGGCCGGATAGTCTCGGAGGTATGACTGAGGGCAAGCGCACCCCATGGGTGGTCGGGGTTTCCGGGGCGTCCGGGACGCCGTACGCGGCCGCCGTGATCCGCGGGCTGCTGGCGGCGGGCGAGAGCGTGGACCTGGTGGTGAGCCGGGCCTCGCGCCTGACGCTGCTGGACGAGACGGGGATCGCCTTCCGCGACGCGCACTGGCGGGACGATCTGGGGGAGTGGCTGGAGCGGGGGGCCGACGGCAAGCCCGGCACCTTCGCGCGCCCGGACCTGGACGGCGTACGCCACTGGGCGGCGGGGGACCTGGCGGCCGGACCGAGCAGCGGCTCGTACCCGGTGAAGGGGATGCTGATCGTGCCCGCGTCCACGGCCTGCGTGGCCGGGGTGGCGCTCGGGCTGTCGAAGGACCTGCTCCAGCGGGTCGCGAGCGTGACGCTCAAGGAGCGGCGCCGGCTGGTGGTGACGGTACGGGAGACCCCGCTGAGCGGGCAGACGCTGAAGCATCTGGTGAGCCTGGACGAGGCGGGCGCAGTGGTGCTGCCCGCCTCTCCGGCGTTCTACGCGGGTGCGACGCACATCCAGGATCTGGTGGACTTCGTCGCGGGGCGGGTGCTCGACGCGGCAGGGGTGCCGCACGGTCTGTACCGCCGGTGGGAAGGGGAGCTCGGAGGCTCCCGGCTGCCCGCTCCCGGGCAGGCCCGGGGGGCGAGCGGTGGCGCTTAGCGCTTCTTCGCGCGCCCCGGCTTGCGCATCTTGTCGACGCGGCGGGCTGCGGCGGGCTGGTCGGTGCGGGATCGGTTGGCCAGCTCCTGGAGCTGTCGCATGTGCGCGTAGGCCATCTCGATCGTGTACACGGTGAACCACTCCTGAAGATTGTCAGATCGTCGTTGATCTGTTGAAAGATTCACAGGGTGTCGACCCTGTGTGCCTTTGATTCTATACGTAAACTTGAGGGAATGCCGAATAATGGAAGGTTCCAGGTACATGGACGCGGTGGACAAGCAGCTCATCCAGGCACTTCGTGAGAACGGACGCGCCTCGTACGCCGAGCTGGGCCGGCTCGTGGGCCTCTCCGGCCCCAGCGTCACCGACCGGATCAACCGGCTGGAGACGGCCGGAGTCATCACCGGGTACCGCGCGACCGTGGACGCGGCCTCGCTCGGCCTCGGCGTCACGGCGCTGATCGGGATCTCGCTCTCCGACGCGGCGGACCACGAGGACGTGGCCCGCCGGCTGCGCGACCTCTCCGAGATCGAGGACTGCTGGTTCATCGCCGGCGACGACTCGTACATGCTCAAGGTCCGGGCCGGCGACGTGGACGGGCTGGAGCGGATCATCCGCAAGCTCTCCAGCACCAAGGGCGTCTCGCGCACCCGCACGACGATCGTGCTCTCCACCAAGTGGGAGAACCGGGTCGGGGGCCTGCCGGAGGAAGCCTGAGGGCGCTGAGAGTACGGTTGGGGCGCGGTTGTGGGGCACACGTACCGCGCCGATTCGAGGACAGATGGAGAGGACCGGCATGGACGCTGGGCTCAAGCGTGAGCTGGAGGACAAGGTTCGCTCCGGCGAGCGGCTGACCCGTGAGGACGGCATCGCCCTCTACGAGTCGGACGACCTGGCCTGGCTCGGCGGCCTCGCCCACGAGGTGCGCATGCGCAAGAACGGCGACGTCGTCCACTTCAACGTCAACCGTCACCTCAACATGACGAACGTGTGCACGGCCTCGTGCGCGTACTGCTCGTTCCAGCGCAAGCCGGGCGAGAAGGACGCGTACACGATGCGCATCGAGGAGGCCGTCCGGCTGGCCAAGACCATGGAGGGCGAGAACCTCACCGAGCTGCACATCGTCAACGGCCTGCACCCCAGCCTGCCGTGGCGGTACTACCCGCGCTCGCTCTCCGCGCTGAAGGAGGCGCTGCCGAGCGTCTCGCTGAAGGCGTTCACGGCGACCGAGATCCACCACTTCGAGACGATCTCCGGGATGTCGGCCTCCGACATCCTGGACGAGCTGATCGAGGCCGGTCTGGAGTCCCTCACCGGCGGCGGCGCCGAGATCTTCGACTGGGAGGTCCGCCAGCACATCGTCGACCACAACACCCACTGGGAAGACTGGTCGCGCATCCACCGCCTGGCGCACTCCAAGGGCCTCAAGACCCCGGCGACGATGCTCTACGGGCACATCGAGGAGCCGCGCCACCGCGTGGACCACGTGCTGCGGCTGCGCGAACTGCAGGACGAGACCGGCGGTTTCCAGGTCTTCATCCCGCTGCGCTACCAGCACGACTTCGTGGACATGAAGGACGGCAAGGTGCGCAACAAGCTCCAGGCGCGCACGACGATGGCGACGGGCGCCGAGGCGCTGAAGACCTTCGCGGTCTCCCGCCTGCTCTTCGACAACGTCCCGCACGTGAAGGTCTTCTGGGTGATGCACGGCGTGCAGACGGCGCAGCTCGCCCTCCAGCACGGCGCGGACGACATGGACGGCTCGGTCGTCGAGTACAAGATCACGCACGACGCGGACAACTACGGCACCCCGAACAAGCTGGGCCGCGAGGACCTGCTGGAACTGATCCGCGAGGCGGGCTTCCGCCCGGTCGAGCGCAACACGCGCTACGAGATCATCCGCGAGTACCCCGGCCCGGACGCGGAACTCCGCGAGACGCCGCAGGCGATGCGGGTCTGACGCCTGACGCCTGACGTCTGGTGCCTAACGCCTGACACCTGACACCTGACGTCTGGTGTGCTGTGGCCCCGGTTCCCCCTGGCGGGGGGCCGGGGCCCTTTGTGCACCGCCTCCAGTAATAGCTAAACTAACACCATGACCCTTACTTTCATCCTCGATCCGGTCGTCGACCCCGCCCTGGTCGAGGAGTTCGCCGCACTCTGGACCAACGTGTCCAACGCCGGAGGCGCGGTGGGCTTCGTACCGCCCGTCACCGTCGAGGACGTCCGCCCCGAACTGGACGGGCACCTCGCCGCGGCCGCCGAGGGCCGCAGCCGCCTGCTCGTCGGCCGCGACGCCGCCGGCCGGGTGCGCGCCACCGCCGTCATCGCGCTCAACCGGCACCGGCTCCAGACGCACTGGGTCTGGGTCTACACGGTCATGGTCGACCCCGCCCTCCAGGGCGGCGGCGCCGGCCGCGCGCTGATGGAGGCCGTCGCGGACGCCGCCCGCACGATGGAGGGCATCGAGGCGATCCGCCTCGGCTGCCGGGGCGGGCTGGGCCTGGAGCACTTCTACGCCGCCTGCGGCTACAAGGAGGTCGGCCGCGTCCCCGGCGCGATCCGGGCGGCCCCGGGCGACGACCGTGACGACATCACGATGCTGCTGCCGCTGGGGTGACCTGCGGGACCCCGCGGGGCGCGACCCCGGCGGGCCGAGGGCGGGGTCCGGCGTGCTTCACTGGACGGGCACGAGCCGACGTACGCGCCGACGTACGACCACGACGAAGAGAGAAGGGGTCACCGTGTCCCTCAAGCCGAGCGCGACGATCCGTTACACCGCGATGCGTCTGGGGATCTTCGTCGGGTGCCTCGTCCTCGTCGCCGGTCTGGTCCGGCTGGGCTGGGTGCCCTCCGGTCTGGGTGACGCCAACCCCGCCTGGGTCGTGCTGCTCGCCCTCGTGCTCTCCGCGCCGCTCTCCTTCGTACTGCTGCGCAAGCAGCGCGACGAGATGTCCGCGGTCATCGCCGGGCGCGTCGCGGGCGCGAAGGACAAGCTCGCCGCTAACCGCAGCCAGGAGGACGACTCGGTCGACGAGGCCGCGCGCGCCAGCCAGTAGGGCCGGCGGGGGACCAGTTAGCTTCATCACACACCGAAATGCCTCGGCACCGGGCTCGCCGCCCGTGACGCCGGGGCTTTCGGCGTCTTCCGGGGGTTCGGCGGGGGATTGGCGGGGATCGGGCGGGAGTTCGCCGCGGTTTCCAGGCCGTGCTGACCCGTGTCGAGCCGTGTCGACCCGTGCTGATTCGGGCTGACTCAAAGGGAGGCTTTGAGGTTCTCAAAGGTGAAGTGTTAGCGTGTTCAACATGTTGACGACAGCCGCGCACCAGATGACCCCGAGCGTCCCGCTCGTGGCGCGCCTGCACGTCGACCTCTGCCGCCGCGCGTCCGCGGCCTGTTGCTGTTGTCGCTGAGTCCTCGCGACCGGCCCTGACCCAGCAGCGGTCCGCCCGCCCGGCTCTTCGCTTTTCCGGGTGCTGCCGCACCGCATCACCACCCCCCCGAAACCGCAGATCCACCCGGAGAGTGTCCGTGTCCGCGTCACCGCAGACCCCTGCCGCCGAGGCCCCCGCACCGGCGAAGAAGTCGTCCTCGTTCAAATTCCCCTTCTGGGCCCAGATCGTCACCGGCCTCGTGCTCGGCGTTCTGCTCGGCTGGGTCTCCCGCAGCCAGGAGATCAGCTGGCTCGGTACGACCCTGGAGCAGATAGGCGACATATTCGTCCAGCTCCTGAAGCTGGCCGTCGCCCCGCTCGTCTTCTTCGCCATCCTGGTGTCGATCACCAACCTCCGGAAGGTGAACAACGCCGCGCGGCTCGCCTCCCGCACGCTGCTCTGGTTCATGATCACCTCGCTGATCGCGGTGGCCATCGGCCTCGCCATCGGCCTGCTCACCAACCCGGGCGCCGGCACCGGCCTCACCCCGCAGGACGGCCAGCTGCCGAAGCGCGAGGGGTCCTGGCTGGACTTCCTGACCGGCATCGTGCCGACCGACATCATCACGCCGTTCACCGAACTGAACGTCCTGCAGATCGTCTTCCTCGCCGCCGTCGCCGGCATCGCCGCCCTCCAGCTCGGCGCCAAGGCCCAGCCGGTGCTGAACCTCGCCGAGTCGGTGCTGGAGCTCCTCCAGAAGGCCCTGTGGTGGGTCATCCGCCTCGCGCCGATCGGCACCGTCGGCCTGATCGGCACCGCGATCGCCACGTACGGCTGGGACCTGCTCGGCAAGTACGCCACCTTCACGGTGGACGTGTACGTCGGCTCCGCGCTCGTGATGTTCGGCGTCTACCCGCTGCTCCTGTGGACCGTCGCCAAGGTCAACCCGCTCCAGTTCTACAAGGGCGCCTGGCCGGCCATCCAGCTGGCCTTCGTCTCCCGCTCCTCGGTCGGCACCATGCCGGTCACCCAGAAGGTCACCGAGCGCCTCGGCGTTCCGAAGGAGTACGCCTCCTTCGCCGTCCCGTTCGGCGCGACGACGAAGATGGACGGCTGCGCCGCGATCTACCCGGCGCTCGCCGCCATCTTCATCGCGCAGATCTTCGGCGTGCAGCTCGGCATCACCGACTACCTCCTCATCGCCTTCGTCTCGGTCGTCGGCTCCGCCGCCACGGCCGGTCTGACGGGCGCCACGGTCATGCTGACCCTGACCCTCTCCACGCTGGGCCTCCCGCTGGAGGGCGTGGGCCTGCTGATGGCGATCGACCCGATCCTGGACATGATCCGCACCGCCACGAACGTGGCCGGGCAGGCGCTGGTCCCGGTCATCGTCGCGGCCCGCGAGGGGATCCTGGACAAGGCGGCCTACGCCACCGCCTCCTCGTCCCTCCTGGACGAGCCGGCCCAGGCCGAGATCCCTGCGCAGTCCGACGCCTCCGACGCCTCGGACGCTTCGGACTCCTCGGACGCCGACCCGGCGAAGGCCCTCGTTACCGCCTGAGCCCCGCCGCTCGACTGCCGCAGCCCTCGCCCCCGTCCGGGCGGGGGCTGCGGTGTGCCCCGGACTGGGGGGGGCGTACGCAGAGCTGCGACGGGACCAGCGAAATGCGCTGGCGGAGGCCTGCGAGAGCGTGTGACGGTTCGGTCCATGGGCAACTCCAGGGCATATCCCGTCTTCCGGACCACCGACGCGACCGAGGCGTACACGCAGGCCATGCGCCTGTGCGCGCTGCTGGCGGAGTGCGAGGACGAGGTCGAGCTCATGGCCGAGCTCGAGACGGTCGAGGATCTGCGGAAGACGGCTGCGGTCTTGCCCGGGGCGACCTTCAACTACGTCGACATCCGAACTGGGTCGAACGGTCACTCCGGATGGTTCGACCTCGATGTGACCATGACGGAGGACGTCGTACTGGAAGCGCACCTGCCGCTGTACACGCTGGAGGACGTTGCGAGGGGGAGCGCGGAGGAACGCTTCGTAGCGGCTCTCGGCCAGGGCACGGCCGCCATCGGCTGGCACGGCCTGTGGCCGGATGATCCAGAGGCGGACCAGTACGGGAGCGCGAAGTACGACGGGGTCCAGGTCGTGTTCCACGGCGATGACGCCCAGTGGGGCCGATGGACCGAACATCACACCGTCTTCGTCCATGTGGACAAGTGGGGCGACCTGCCTCGGGCCGAGAAGCTCGCCGCGCGCATCGGCGGCGAGGTCCTGGGTGAGGAGCAACTCGGGTGGTGATGACGTGCCGAAGCAGAGCCCCTCATGACCGCCTGACCTCCGAGAACCCAACCACCGCAGCCCCGCCCCGTCCGGGCGGGGCTGCGGCTTATCGGTGGGGCCGACCGCGTCAGGCCGTGCGTACCGCCATCAGCAGGCCGCTCGCCCACGCCAGGCGGACGCATCGGAAGTCCTCGCGCGCGTCCAGTTCGGCCAGGAGGCGTGTGACGGAGGCCTGGTGGTCCTGCGGCCAGCCGGGCTGGGGGAGGAGGTCGTCGATCAGGTAGGTCCCGCCGGGAGCCACGAGTTCCAGGGCCCGGTCGAGGTGGGTGAACTTGCCCGGCCAGGTGTCCGCGAAGACGAGGTCGAAGGGCGGGCCGTCGAAGTCCTCCAGCCACGTGCCGCCGTCCCCGGCCACGAAGGTCACCCGGGGGTCGGAGCCGAGCTGTTCGCGGGCGATGGACTGGAGGGCGGCATCGAGTTCGACGGTGGTCAGGCGGGAGCCGCCGTCCATCCCGCTGAGCAGCCAGGCCGCGCCCTCGCCCGCCCCGGTGCCGAGCTCCAGGATCCGGCCCGCGGGCCGCGTGGCGGCGAGCGCCGAGAGGAGGCCGCCGGTGCGGTCCTCGCAGGAAAGGGTGAAGCCCGCCTCTGCGGCCTTGGCGCGCAACGTGGGCAGGGTGGAGGGGAGTTGGTACGGGGTGTCGTCCATGCGGAGATCATGCGCGGGCCGTGGCGGCCGGACCAAGCGAATTCCCGGCGGGCGGGTCCCCTCGTGGGCAGGGGCGGGTGAGGCCGCCCTCGACGAGATCACCTCACCCGTGTTCGCCGTACGCGACGGGCACGGCCGGTGACGGGCTCGGCCGCGGTCGCCCGTGCCCCCGCCGCCGGGCTGCTGCCGCAGGGGCGCGCCCACCCGCCTGCCTCCCGGCGGGTCGCTGCCGGGTTGGGCTCCGACAACTGGGCACTCAGCTCGGCATCGAGCTCGCCTGATACGTGGGTCAGCGGCGGAAGGGCTCCCTCGGTTCGTTCGTCCGTTCCGTCAGCTGGTGGACGCGTACGACCCGACGAAGTCGGCCCAGGCGTGGGGGGCGAGGGTGAGGTGCGGCTGATCGAGGTCCTTGGAGTCGCGGATGTGGACGGTGACGGGGGTGGTGGCCACCTCGACGCAGGAGTCGCCTGGAGGGTCCCGCGCAGATCGTCGCCGAGCTCGGTGCGAATGCCGTGACCCACGGGCGGGTGCCGGGGCGGGACTTCCGGCTGTCTCTCACCGTCACCCCCGGCCGGCTGCTCATCGAGGTGGCGGACGCGCGGAGCGACCGGCTCCCGGAGATCCGCGACGCGGGGCTCGGGCTCGTGGTGGTCGAGGCGTTCGCGGAGCGGTGGGGCGTGAGGGAGGGGCCCGTTCCGCTCAAGGTGGTGTGGGCGGAGGTCCGCGTCGACACCCGGGTCGCGGGGCTCCGTGGTCCGGTGGCGCCCGACGCATAAAGACCAAAGAACCGGTGGAAAAAACCAACCGACCCAACCCAACCGGTCCGCGTCCGGCCGGCTCGCGGGCCCCGTCGCTCGGTCGGGTGAACTGTGTCAACTGGGCTGGATTTTGGACCGGTTGCCGGGCATATGCTCGCCCCGACATCAACACCAGACATGAGACGGCCCCCGGCGGGACTGGCATCCCGGTCGAGGGCCTGACCAAGCAGGAAGTTAGCCCTTCCCTATGGCTCTTGAGCACCCTAGCGCGCCCTCGCGCGCATCGTCCCGAGTTCGTGCCGGGACCCTCCGATCCGGTGTCATCCACGTCAACACGTGGCACACGACTCACTACACCGTGATCGGCAACCACCTCCTCCAGCACCGCCAGCTGTCGGCGACGGCGATCGGGGTCGCGGCGCACATCCAGTCGCTGCCCGACGGCGCGCCCGTCGGCGTGAAGGCGCTCGCCGAGCGGTTCCCGGAGGGGGAGATCCGGCTCGGATCCGCCCTGCGGGAGCTGGAGCGGCACGGCTATCTGGAGCGGCGCCGCGAACGGCTTGAGGACGGGCGGGTCGTGACGCGGACCTACTCGTACAACAAGCCCGGCGCACCCTCCGGCGGCCCCCCGCCCCCGACGCCGTCACCTCCGCCGCCGCCGGACGAGGAACCCGAGCCGGAGCCCGTCGATGAGCCCGAGCCCGAGCCCGAGCCGGTGTCGGAGTCGATGTCGGATCCGGCCTTCGAGCCCGCGCCCGTACCCGCTGCGGAGCCGGAGCCGGAGCCGGAGCGGGAGCCCGTACCCGTACCCGTACCCGTACCGGAGTCGGAGCTCGAACCCGAGGCGGTCGCCGTGCTCGCCGGGCTGCGGCGCCGTGATCCCCGGCTGCTGCTCTCCGAGCGCGACATCGCGCGGCTGGCTCCCGCCGTATCGGTCTGGCTGGAGCGGGGGGTGGGGTCCGACGGAATCGAGCGGGCGCTGTCCGCCGGGCTCCCCGAGCCGCTGCGCAACGCGGCTTCCGTGCTGGGCTACCGGCTCCGGGCCCTGCTCCCGCCGCCGTTGCTCCCGGTACGGCTGGCGGCTGCGGGGGTGGCGGGTGACCGGCGGCGGCCGGATCCGCTCCAGAACTGCGACGGCTGCGACCGGGCCTTCAGAGCCTCGGAGCCGGGCCGCTGCCGCACTTGTCCGCCCGTCGGGGCGACGGTGGCCGCCTGAGGGCAGGAATCTCCGCTCCGGTGCGGATCATCCTCGAACTGGCCCTGCGCGTAAGGGGTTTGCGGAACCATCCGTGCGGCGGAGGCGTTTCGAACAGTGCTCTTCTCGTTGGGAGTCGCTGAGGGGGAGGATGGATAGTGGCCAGTTTGACCAGGAATCAGTGGATCGCCGTATGGTCCGTGGTCGGCACGGTCGTCGCCGCGCTGATCACCGCGGCGGCGATGTTGGTGACGAACTCCGACAAGGGTGACGTCAGGAACGACTGCAGCAACTCATCCCAGTGTGCGGGCCGCGACATCAACGAGAAGGGATGATGAGGGCGCGGCGATCGGGGGCCGTCAGAGGTGCCGCGCTGGCGGTGAGCGCTGTTCTGGCCCTGTCGTCGTGCGCTGGGACGGAGATCGGCACGCAGAACAACTGCAGCACCGGCGCCGACTGCGCCGGTCACGACGTCAACGGGGCCGATCAGGGCAAGACCACCGGCGACGGCGGTGCCGCGCCCCCGCCCACCCCTTCGACGCCGCCACAGTCATCGCCTCCGGACCCGCCGGCCTCGCCTTCCGTCCCGTCAGCCCCGTCGGCCCCGTCAGCCTCGTCGGCCCCGTCGAGCTCCTCCGTGCCGCCGGCGTCGCCGAAGCCGGCCCGAACTCCGAAGGTGCGCTGGCAGGGCACCCTGCTGCTCTATAGCAACGGGGGACCGGTGGGCTGGTGGCTGGACGGCGTACCGCCCTCCGGGGCGGTGCTCGGCGATCTCGGCCTGGAGTGCGACTGCCACCCCGGTGAGGTGGAGGGCCGCGCGATCGCGGCGTGGGACGGCGCGACGCCGCCGGGCTACCGGGACTGCTCCGCGATGAAGGGACTGCTGGCATGGCGCTCGCTCGCGGTCCAGCCGGGAGACATGGCCTGCTTGAAGACGCACAGCGGCCGCCTCGGGTACTTCACCGTCACCGATGTGGCCGGGCCCGCCGAGTTCGAAGTCGCGGTGACCGTCTGGGACACCGGCTGACGACAGGGGCGCGGCGGATCCGAGCCCTCGGCCCTGATGGTGCGGAGCGCAGGCGTGGGCGTGTGGTGGGGGTGTGGGCGGCATGGCGTGGAGCATCGGTGAAAAGCCGGGCACAGGGGTGTTCAGGGGTGGTTACCGCTAAGTAAATTACCGGCGGTAACACTCCGTCCGGCCAGAGAGGCACGCCGTGACCGCCGAATCGAGCCTGGTGAGGGTCGCCAGTTCCCCGAAGCCCGTCGAACCCGTCAAGACCGTCGTCGAGGGGCGGGTGCGCCAGGTGTGGGTGCCCCCGCTGGCCCCGGTGCCGGCCAGCGGGTCCCTCGGGGACATCCCCTTCGACAATGCCCGGGAGGCTCCGCGGGAAGCCGTACTCGCCCGCAAGGAGCGGGACGGGACCTGGCGGGACGTCACGGCCGCCGAGTTCGCCGCCGAGGTGCTCGCCGTCGCGAAGGGGCTGATCGCCGAGGGCCTGCGCCCCGGTGACCGGCTGGCCATCATGGCGCGGACCACCTACGAGTGGACCCTGCTGGACTTCGCGGGCTGGGCGGCCGGGCTGATCACCGTACCGGTCTACCCGACCTCCTCCGCCCTCCAGGCGCGCTGGATCATCCAGGACTCGGGCGCCGTGGCCTGCGCGGTGGAGGACACGGCGCAGGCGCGGATCATCAGCGCGGAGCGGGCCAATCTGCCCTGGCTGCGCCACCTCTGGGAGTTCGACACGGGGGCCGTGGACCGGCTGGTCAAGGCCGGTGAGCACGTGCCCGACGAGGCGGTCGCGGCCCGCCGGGCCGGGTGCGCGCCGGAGTCCGTCGCGACGCTGATCTACACCTCCGGGACGACGGGGCAGCCCAAGGGGTGCGTGCTGACGCACGCCAACTTCTTCGCCGAGGTGGACAACGCGGTGGAACTGCTGCACCCCGTCTTCAAGTCGGTCAGCAAGGACCCCGCCTCCACGCTGCTGTTCCTGCCGCTGTCGCACGTCTTCGGACGGATGGTGGCCGTCGGCTGCATGCGGGCGCGGGTGAAGCTCGGCCACGCGCCCAGCATCCGCGGCGAGGACCTGCTGTCCGACCTGGCCGGCTTCCGGCCGACGTTCCTGCTGGCGATCCCGTACGTCCTGGAGAAGGTCTACAACACCGCGCGGGCGACGGCCGAGAAGATGGGCCGGGCCTCCTCCTTCGACCGGGCGGCGCGGATCGCGCGCAGCTTCGGGGAGGCGTCGGTCGCGGAGGGCGAGCGGCCGGGGCTGGGCCTGCGGCTGGGCCGGGCGCTGTACGAACCGCTCGTCTACCGGCGGATCCGGGCGGCGCTGGGCGGGCGCGTGCGGTACATCCTGAGCGGCGGCTCCCCGCTCGGCCGGCGCCTCGCCGCCTTCTACACGGGCGCGGGCGTCGAGGTCTTCGAGGGCTACGGGCTCACGGAGACGACCGCGGCCGCGACCGTCACCCCGCCGCTGCGGCCCCGGCTGGGCACGGTGGGGTGGCCGCTGCCGGGGACGGCGGTACGGATCGCCGACGACGGGGAGGTGCTGTTGCGGGGGCCGCACGTGTTCGCGGGGTACTGGAACAGTGGCGTGGCGGTGGGTGGGGAGCAGTGGCTGTCCACGGGGGACATCGGGGAGCTCGACGCGGACGGGTACCTGACGATCACCGGGCGGAAGAAGGACCTGATCATCACCTCCGGCGGCAAGAACGTGGCCCCCGCACCCCTGGAGGACTGGCTACGGGCCCACCCGCTGGTGGGCCAGTGCATGGTGGTCGGCGACAACCGGCCCTACGTCACCGCGCTGATCACCCTGGAACCGGAGGGGCTCCAGCACTGGCGCCAGATGCGCAAGAAGGTGGGCGTGCCGATCAGGCAGCTGGTGGCCGACGAGGAACTGCGGGCGGACCTCCAGCGGGCCGTCGACGAGGCGAACCGGCTGGTGTCGCGGGCGGAGTCGATACGGCGCTTCGCGGTGCTGGAAGGGGACTTCACGGAGGAGCGGGGGCACCTGACGCCTTCGCTGAAGCTGAAGCGGGGCGCGGTCGCGCGGGACTTCGAACGGGAGATCGAGGCGCTTTACCGGCCCTCCTGACGGGTGGCCCGGCCCGGCCCGGCCATGGCCATGGCCCTGGACCGGTCCCTGCCCGCGTGCGGCGCCGTTGCCGGGGGCCAGCCCCCGGGCCCCCGCTCCTCAAACGCCGGAGGGGCTGGATTTTGGCTGGGGCCAGCCTGCACGTGCACGCCGTGCCTTTCGCCGGGGCTGGATTGCCCGTAGGGCTATTCCAGCCCCCTCCGGCGTTTGAGGAGCGGGGTCTGGGGCGGAGCCCCAGGGGTCCGGGCGCAGCCCGGGGAACGGTGGAAGGGCGGGTAGGGGACTCCTCGCCGCGCAGGGGTTGCCGGCCGGGCCCGTCAAGAGGCCGGACGGGTGATGGTCTCGCGGGGCGGGGTGCGCAGGGCGCGCATAGGGTGGGCCCACTGGTCCGGGGGGCCGCTCCAGGAGGGTGCAGTGCACCGTTCCCGTTCCGCAGCCCGCTCGGTCTCGCGGGCTCGTACCCGAATAGCCGCCGGAGTCGTCGGCGCTGCCCTGGCCGGCGCCCTGCTCGCGGCCGTGCCCGGTCCCGGTCCGGCCGCTGCCCGCACCCCCGCGCCCCCGGGGATCCAGTGGGGCACGTGCCCCGTGAAGCCCGTGCCCGACGGCATGCGCTGCGGCACCCTCACCGTGCCGATCGACCACGAGGGCACCGGCACGGGCACAGGCAAGGGCAAAGCCAAGGGCACCGTACGGCTCGCCGTAGCGCGGCTTCCCGCCACCGGGCCCGCCGGCCGGCGGATCGGCTCCCTCGTGCTGAACTTCGGCGGCCCCGGCGCCCCCGGCGTCTCCACCCTCGCCGCCGACCCCAACGCCTTCGCGGAGCTCAACAAGCGCTACGACCTCGTCACCTTCGACCCCCGGGGCGTCGGCCACAGCGCCCCCGTCACCTGCGGAGGGATGACGCAGGGCGGCGGCGGCACGGCCCCCACCGGGCCCGCCGCCGAGCTCGCCGCCCTGCGGGCCGAAGCCAAGCGCTGCGCGCTCGACTCGGGCCCGGTGCTCCCGTACGTCGGTACCGTCAGCGTGGCCCGCGACATGGACCTGCTGCGCCAGGCCCTCGGGGAGGACAAGCTCGACTTCCTCGGCTTCTCCTACGGGACGCGCCTCGGCGCGGTCTATGCCGCGCTGTTCCCGCGCCGCACCGGCCGCATGGTCCTCGACGGGGTCGACACCCTCACCGAGCCGCTCGGCGAGCAGGCCCTGCTGTCGGCGGTCGGCCAGCAGCGGGCGCTGGACGGCTTCCTCGTCTGGTGCGCCCACCGGCAGGGCTGCGTGTACGGCACGAACACCCGTACCGCCAGGGAGAAGGTCCAGGCCCTCGTCACCCGTCTGGACGCGACGCCGCTGACCGGCGAGGGCGGACTGCGCTTCACCGGTCAGGACGTGGCCGACGCCATCGGGATCGCCCTGTACTCGCGGAAGGCCTGGCCCGCCCTCGCGGACGCGCTCGCCCTGGTCGAGCGTGGTGACCCCGTGGGGCTGATGCAGCTCGGCGGTCCGGACGGGGCGCCGCCGCCCGACGAAGAGCCCGTCGCCGGCGCCGCCGCCGTGCCCGCCGACAACGCCGCCGCCGCGCTCGTCGCCGTGAACTGCGCCGACGACCCGGACCGCGGAGACGCCAAGGCCTCCCCGATGGACGTCGCACGGGAACTGGAGGCGCTCCAGCCGGTGTTCCTCGCCGCCTCGCCGATCTTCGGGCCGCGCCAGCTGATGACGGTCCTGGCCTGCTACGGGCGCCCCGCCGGCACCGGTTTCATCCGCGGGATCGACCGCCCCGCGGGCATGCCGCGGATCCTGCTCGTCGGTACGCGCGGAGACCCGGCCACCCCGTACGAGTGGACGGAGGAGACGGCGAAGCGGCTCGGCAACACCGTGGTCGTGGACTACAAGGGCGACGGGCACACCGGGTACGTCGCCTCGCGCTGTGTGCAGGGGTACGTGGACCACTTCCTGATCGACGGCCGGCTGCCCTCAGGAACGCGCTCCTGCCCCGCCGGGGAGTGAGACCGCGCGAAGCGGCTCCCTTCCGGGCGGGGCAGCGGCAACGGCCTTTGCCAGGTCAGCAGTTCGGGTGCGTCGAGCGGCCCGCGAACCGGTCCGCGAGCCAGTTGCCCGCGGCCAGGGACTGCGTGATGACCCCGCTGACGTGCTCGCCGATCCAGATGGTGTCGAACTCGAGGTTCGTGCCCCGCGCGCACCAGTCGGAGCGCAGCCGGCTGCCGACGGCGTACGGGATGAGCTCGTCGGCGAGCGCGTGGTACTGGAACACCGGCGCGGCCGGGGCGGTGCGCCCGAGCCTGCTCTGGTTCAGGCGGGCCTGCCAGTCGGGCTGCGCGAGCGGGTTGCGGGTGGTCAGGTCGGAGATCCGCTTGAAGGAGCCGGCGATGGCGTCGATCGCGACGCAGTTGGTCTTCATGGCGCCGACCAGGAGCTTCCCGGCGGGGTTGAGGTAGGAGTCGAGCTTCAGTTCCGGGAAGGCCGCGTCCTGGCCGGCGGCGGCCATGAAGATGAGGCCGGAACCGTAGGAGCCGTTGTTGAAGTCGGCCACCTTCAGCAGGTCGGCCGGGACCCCGCCCGTCGCGGTGCCCTTGACCTGCAACTCCGGTGCGTACGAGCCCTGTAGCTCGGCGGCCCAGCTGCTGGCCTGGCCGCCCTGGGAGTACCCCATGATGCCGACCGGCGTCTGGGCGGACAGCCCGGCCTCGGGGAGGCGGGTGGCGGCGCGGGCGGCGTCGAGCACGGCGTGGCCGGCGGAGGGGCCGACGGTGTAGGTGTGCGTGCCGGGGGTGCCGAGCCCCTCGTAGTCGGTGACGACGACGGCCCAGCCGCGCAGGGTGAGCTGCTGGATGAGGTTGGCCTCCATGGCGGTGCCGTACGGGAGGTTGTTGCTCGGCGCGCAGGAGTCGCCCATGCCGACGGTGCCGACGGCGTAGGTGATCAGGGGGCGCGGGCCGGTGCGGCCGTCCTGCGGGACGATGACGGTGCCGGAGACGACGTTCGGGGCTCCGTCGGCGGTCGTCGAGTTGTAGTGGATCTTCCAGGCCCTGGTGTTGGTGGGCTGGCCGGGCAGCGGGTGGAAGGCGGACGGCGCGCTGCTGACGATGTCGCCGGGGCGGGCGGCGGCGGCCTCCTCCGCCTGGGCGGTGGTGGCGGTGGCGGCGGTGGGGGTCGCGGCCGAGAGGGCCAGGGCGGCCACTGCGGCGAGTGCTGAGCTTCGGATGCGCATGGGGCGGCTCTCCCAAGGGTCCGGTGGGGGTGGTGGGTGAGGAGAAGGTAGTGACCGACCGGTAGGAACGTCGCTGACCGCACAGCTCAGCTTTCCTGGCCCGGGACCGCAGCCGCCCGGTGCGCAGCCGCCCGGTCCGCCGCCCGGTCCGCAGCCGCCGGTCCGCCCCGCCCACCTTGTCGGCGGGGCCGCGGGGGCGGCACGGACGAGCGATACTCGGGGTGGAATTCAGCCATGCGGACCAACGGACATGGCGCGGACGCACCATTTGGGGGAGTTGTGGCGGTCGTGACCCGCATGCGGAAGTTCGGGAAGCGGGTGGCCTCGGGGCTGGCCCTCACGGGGATCGGCATCGGCGCGCTCTTCTTCTTCGGAATGGCCCCCCAGCTGCCCACCGGCTGGGGTGTGGCCTTCACCTTCGGCGACCGGGTCGTCGATGTCCGGCTCCCGGGAAGCTGTGAGATGCACGGTCGCGGCCGTGGGAAGCGCGACCTCATGACGTGCGAGGGCACCCGGTGGACCTCCGATGGGCAGGTCCGGACCGGCACGCTGCACTCGAACAAGGTGGTCTACCGCGACAGCACCGGGCCGGTGTTCAAGGGCGAGGCCCGCGTCCTGGGCGGCCGGGCGTACGGCAGGCCGGACCGGTGGATCGTCGTGCTCCACCTGGCGGCGGTGGGCGCGGCCGTGGTCGGCGTGGCCGTCGTGCTCTTCGCCGCGCTGGGGCTGGTGCCGGCGCCGGCGCGCAGGCGGCCCTGACAGCCCGGACGGCCCACGCCCCACCCCATACCCCCCTGTAGCGCACCGTCCGGCGCGACGGCCGTCCCGCGACGGGCACCCGGAGCGCCCGCGCCGCCTCCGCCTGCCGCAGCTGTGAGATGAACGCCTGCCGCTCCTGCGCGGGCAACACCTGCGCCGCAGCCGCCGCGACGGACTGCTCCGCCGCGGCGGCAAAGGCGGCTGTGAATGCGGCCTGTTCACGCTCCAGGTGCCGAGCGGCACCCGGTGGCCGTCGATCGGCTATGGGTTGACGATGACCTCGTCGATGCGGCTTTCCGCGTAGAAGTGGGTCTCGTCGGTCTGCTCGTAGCGGGCGGTCCAGGAGCCGGTCCGGTCGGCGGTGAATGCCTTGGTGAAGGTGCCGTCGGCGGCGGTCTTGGAGTCGCCCATGAGCTTCCAGGTGGTGCTTCCGGACGGGCGGAAGTAGTAGTGGACGGTCTGTCCGGCGAGGGGCTTCCAGGTCGGGTCGGAGTGGTTGAGCTTGCCGGTGACAGTGAGCGGCTGCCCCTTCTTGACCGGCTCGGGAGAGGCGTTGAACTGGGGGATCGCGGTCATGGTCCGGGCGACCTTCATCGCCGCGGTGGTCCAGCCGTGGATGGCTTTCGTGCCCGCGTACCGCAGGCGGATGTGGCCGGCGCCCGGGTAGGGCAGGGTCGTGTCGACGTAAGCCAGCGGGTTGGTGCCGGGCTTGGTGGGGACGTCGACGCTCTTGCGGGTGGTCCAACCGGTCTTGCCGTCCACCGAGTGCTGGATCTCCACCTTCAGGGAGGTGGTGCCGGCCGGGATCTGCCTGCGCTCGAAGGCGGAGTACACGGACACGGTCTTCTTCGCGTCCACCGAGGCCCTGTGGTTCCGGAAGTGGGTCCCCGCCGTCGTGTCGACCGTCACGGACTGCTCGGGTGCGGTCAGCCAGTCCGAGGATTCATTGATCTTCCACGTGCCGTCCTTGTGGAAGGTGGGGGACAGGGTGAACCGGCCGGCGATGTCCGTCGTGGCCGGGCTCGACCCGCTACCCGAGACTCGGGTGCCGGCCGGTGCCGGCTTCCACGTGCCGTCGGCGGCCTTCCAAGTGACCGTGCCGCTGACCTTGCCCCGCGTCGCGTAGGCGCCGGTCGCCTTCGAGGAGTCCAGGGCGATGCGCGCCGACGTGCGGTTGGCGGCGACCCGTACGAACTCCTCTGCCTTGAGGCCGTTCAGCGTGGTCTCGAGGAAGATGGGCGAGAAGAGGAACCCGTATTCGAGCTCGGCTTCGGACGTGTGAAGTTCCTCGGTGCCCGTGTAAGCGACCTTGTACTCGAAGTGCCCCTTCGCGTCGGCGGTGAACGAGGTGGTGGCGGGGTCGTACCAGAACCGGGGTGTGATCGTGCCGCCCGCGATCGGTTTCCGTGAGTCGTCGCGGGGGTCGTGGATCTTGATGTCGCCCGAGACCACCGTCTTCGGTCGCGCGAGCGACACCTCGTTCGAGACGTCCACGTTCTCGAAGACCGGCCGGAGCCGGTAGTTGACGGCAGCCTGGTCCTGGCGGAGGACGGGCTCGCCCCCGGTGCCGTCGTACTCCACGTCGACGGTGTACTCCCCGAGCTCGGGGAGCTTCAGCGGGTCGGTCAGGAAGAGCCGTGACTCTACGCCGCCGATATGGCATTCGATATAGCACTCGTCCCTCGAGTCGAAGCTCGCGACGGTGGCGACCCGTTCGGTCTTGCCCTTCTTGCGCACGTGCACCTTGAGGCCCGCCGGCTGCTCCATGGTGCCGAAGTCCAGGACGACCCTCTCGTCCTCCATCACGGTCTTCAGCCACTGGTGGGGGTCCGCGGCGTGGGCCGCCGTGGGCACCGCCATGACGGCCCCCACGGCTGTCGCCGTGCACAGCAGGGCAAGGATGCGCTTCTTCATGTGTCCCCCAGGGATCCGCTCAGCAGCGATCGGTCCTATCAGCGGACAGATCGCTGATAGGACCGCCCACCCCGTCCGATGGTTGTACGCGGGTACGTTCGTACGCGGGCGGGTCTGTTCGTACGCGCGCGCTCCTAGCCCCCCGAAGCGATCCGGTACGCCCCCGGCGTGGTGCCCGTCCAGCGGCGGAAGGCGCGGTGGAAGGCCGTGTCCTCCGAGAAGCCGAGGCGGGCCGCCAGCTCCGCGATGGGTTCGCGGCTCTCCGCCAGCCCGGCGATCGCCGCATCGCGCCGTACGTGGTCCTTCAGCTGCTGGAAGGACGTGCCCTCCTGCTGGAGCCGCCGCCGCAGCGTCGCCGGGGACACCGCCAGGCGGGCCGCCACCTCACCCAGCTCCGGCAGGCGCGGTGAGCCGCGCAGGGCCTGGGTCAGGCTCCGGCGGACCTGCTCCGCGACCGTGGTCCCGTACGCCGGCCGGGAGAGGAGGTCGAAGGGGGCCCGCCGCAGCATCGCGTCGAGCGCGGGCTCGTCCCGTACCAGCGGGGCCGTCAGCCAGTGTGCGTCGAAGGCCACGGCCGCGCCCGTGCGCGCCTCGCCGAAGCGGACCGGGCAGTCGAAGAGCAGCTCGTACTCCTGCGCGTGCGGCGGCTCCGGGTACGCGAAGGAGGCGCGGGCCAGGGGGATGCGCCGGCCGATCAGCCAGCTGCTCAGCCGGTGCCAGATGGCGAGCACGCACTCGGTGAGGAAGCGCTCCTCGTCCCGCGCGAAGTCGTTGCGCACCGCGAACCACGCCTGCCCGCCCGCGACTTCGAGCGACAGCTCCGGCCCGCCCGGGAACAGTCCGTAGAAGGTGGCGGAGCGTTCCACCGCGGCGCCGAGGTCGCGGCAGCCGAGCGAGGCCCTGCACATCATCGCGAAGGTTCCGGGCCGGCTGGGGACCGTGGACAGGCCCAGGAACTCGTCCTGCGTGACCCGGTACAGCGCCCGGAACAGCCGCGCGAACTGCGCGGGCGTGACGCGCGCCCGGTCGTCGCCCAGCAGCAGCGGCGGAATCTGCGCCTCCTGGAGCAGCGGCACGATGTCGAGCCCGCGGCCGCGCGCCCCCGCGAGCACGGCACGCACGTGGTGCACGGTGACCGTCCGCCTCCCCATGGGTCCGACGGTAGCCGCAATGAGCGCTGAGGTCAGCGGGGGTGACGCTTCCGGTCATGCCGCGGACGCCCTCCCGGTGCCTAGCGTCATCGGTACGACCCGAGGGGGAGGCGAGCCCGATGAGCCCGATGGACCTGGTGGACCCGATCGACCCGGAGTGCGAAGTGGACGGAGCCGTGCGGCCGCGCACGCTGGGGCTGTTCGCGGAGTGGACGGGCGAGCGGTACGCCGCCGAGACCGCGCTGCGGTACAAGGGTGGGGAGGGCCGCTGGGAGGCCGTTTCCTACGGTCAACTCCGCTCCAGGGTGCGGGAGTCCGGCCGCGCCCTGCTCGGCCTGGGGGTCGCCCCCGGCGAGCGCGTCGCGGTCCTCGCGGAGACCCGGCCGGAGTGGACGTACACCCACTTCGGAGTCCTGGCCGCCGGAGCCGTCCTCGTGCCGGTGTACCCGACGGCCGGGGAGGAGGAGCTCGCCTGGGTGCTGTCGGACTCCGCCGCCGTGGTCGTCGTCTGCGACGACCCCGCGCAGGCGGCCCGGGTGGAGGCGCTGCGTCCGAAGCTCCCGGCGCTGCGCGCGGTGGTGGAGATGGACGGGCTGCGCGCCCTCCCCGGCCCGGCGCCCGAAGCCGAACTCCTGGCCCGGGCCGCCGCGGTGGACCCCGCGGCCGACGCCTCCATCGTCTACACCTCGGGCACCACCGGCCTGCCCAAGGGCTGCCGCCTCACGCACGCCAACCTCGGCGCGATCCAGGACGCCACCCTCCCGCTGGTCAAGGGCGGGCCGGGGAGCTCCACGTACCTCTACCTCCCGCTCGCGCACCTGCTGGCTCAGCTGATCCAGTTCACCACCCTCCTGGAGGGCGGGGAGCTCTGCTACTTCGGCGGCCGGATCGAGGACGTCATCGGAGAGCTCGCCGAGGCCCGGCCGACCCATCTGCCCTCCGTGCCCCGCCTGTTCGAGAAGCTGCACTCGGTGGTCCTGTCCCTCGCGGAGTCCCAGGAGGGCGGCGGCGCCCGCTTCGCGGAGGCGGTCCGGCTGGGGCTGCTGGCCGCGGAGGGCCGCCTGCCGGCGGAGGACCGCGAGGTCATGGCCGCGTACGAGGCTGCCGAGAAATCCCTGTACTCCCTGGTCAGGGGTGCCTTCGGGGGCCGCCTGAAATGGGCGCTGACGGGCGGCGCCCCGATCGCCCCGGCCACCCTGGACTTCCTGCGGGCCTGCGGGATCGCGGTTTTCGAGGGCTACGGCATGACGGAGTCGGGCGGGGTCATCAGCCTCAACCACCCGGACGGGGTCCGCTACGGATCGGTGGGCCGCCCGATCGCCGGGTGCGAGGTCCGCATCGCGCGGGACGGGGAGGTCCTGGCCCGGGGGCCGATGATCTTCCCCGGGTACCACGCCAACGACACCGCGACGGCGGAGGCGCTGGACGGGGAGGGCTGGCTGCACACGGGCGACCTGGGGGAGGTGGACGCCGAGGGCTACCTCCACATCACCGGTCGCAAGAAGGAGCTGATCATCACCTCGGCGGGCAAGAACATCACCCCCACCGAGCTGGAGTTCGCCGTACAGCGCTCCCGCTACGTCTCCCGCGCCGTCATGATCGGCGACCGCCGCCCGCACCCGGTGGCCCTGATCACCCTGGACGCGGAGGAGATCGCCGCCTGGGCCGTACGCGAGTCGGTGGCCCTGGACCCGGCCGCCCCGGGCGACCACCCTGCCGTACGGGCCCTCGTCGCGGAAGCGGTCGAGGCGGCCAACGCCACGGTCTCCCGCCCGGCCCGCGTCCGCGCCTTCCGGGTCCTGCCGGGGGAGTTCACCGTAGAGGCGGGCACCCTCACCCCGACGCTGAAACTGCGCCGGAGGGCCGTGGCGGAGCGGTACGCGAGGGAGATCGAGGAGCTGTACGGGTAGGGGGTGGGGGTGGGTAGGTGGGGGTCGTTCCTTGGCTGCGTGGGGTCCGGGGGGGAGCCCGGCAGTCCAGTGTCCTTTCGGTGCGGGCCGGTCCCTCAAGGGCGCTCCCTGCGGTCGCGTCGCTCCGCGATGGCCTTCGGCCACCCTTGACCGACCGACCCACCCCGAAACGCCACAAGACTTCCGGGATCCCCCCGGGGAACGGCCGGGAGGGAGGAGCGGGAGGAGCGGGCCCGTCTGAGATGCGCAGCCCCCTCCGGGCGGCGGTCATTCGCACACGCGGAGGGGAAGGGCCTCAGGGGCGGTGGGCGCGTCAGACAGCCGCACAGGCAGGTGCCGCACAGGCAGGTGCCGCTCAGGCAGATGCCGCTCACGCACGCGCTGGGCGCGCCCGGCACTTGGCACAAGCCCGGGGAAGCCGGCCCGGGGGTGACTTTCCCCCTGGGCCGGGGTCCCGCCGTCAGGCCGCCGCCGGCGCCGCGGCCGCGGCCACCGCACCCGTAGGCCTGCGGCCGGCAGCCCGACGTACGTCACGAACAGGCCCACCCCTATCCGTGTGGGCTCAGGCTGAGCCGGAGGGCGTCGTGCGGCCAGAGTCCGGCCGCAGGGGAACCCGGTATTCCGCCGTGCCGCGTGTCAAGTGGAATGTGGCATGGATCATGACTAAGTCGAAATGGTCCAATCCCTACTTGGCCGGTCGGCACCGCCCTACACTTCGAGCCGTCAACGCCAAAAGAGCCAGGGGGGCGCGAAATGGCGGTTAGTAATTCGACGGTCCAAGTCCGTGTGCAAGAGGGCGTGCTGTGGGTCGACGGTGAGGCGTATCCGTTGCACAACATCTCCCACGTGGGGCAGCGCGTATTGGAGGTGGACAAGGGGGCGGCCTGGCGCCGGTTCATCGGCCGGGCCTTCCTCTGCCTCGTCATCGGCGGAATCGCGGTGGCCATCTTCGGCAACGTCGCCGGAGTCATCGCGGTCGCCGTCTTCGGGCTGCTGGTCTGGCAGCTCGTGAAGGTCATCAGCAGGCCCCCGGTCTACGGCCTGGTCCTCAACACCTCCGGCATCCAGCGGGAGGCGGTGTGGTCCCTGGACCGCGCCGAGATCGAGAACCTGGTCTTCGAGATCACCAAGGCCATCGGGCGGCCCAACGCCCCTCCGGTGACCATCAACATCAAGGAAGCCGTCATGGGCGACCAGATCAAGCAGTACGGCGCCGGCAGCATCGGCCGGGCCGAACACAGCGGCTCCGGAGACATCCGGGGAGGTGGCCGGTGACGGCCGGCGACAGCTACACGCAGTCCGGCGACGGAAGCATCGGACGCGCCACGCACAGCGGTTCCGGAGACATCGTGGCCGGAGGCAAATACGTCGGCGGAACTCCGCCGGAGGCCTCGGCGCTCGAAAAGCTCCTCCAAGAAGTCCAGGCGATGAGGCAGCACCTGGACGAGAGCGATCGCGCGGAAATCGACGCGGCGGTGGAGGAACTCCAGGGGAATCCCCCCGAGGGGAGATTTCGCAGAATCCTCGCGACCTTCTCCGGAATTGCCACGCTCGTGGGAGAGGCCGGAGTTCCGGTGATCGCGGCGGTCAAGGCCCTGATGGGCTGAAGGAGGAAGCGGAAGGCCGAAGCGGAAGGCGAACGGAAGGCGAACGGAAGGCGAGGGGGCCACGGGGAGTGGCCCCCTTTGCCCTACGCCTCTTCCGTGACCCCGCCGAGGAACGCGGCCCAGGCCCCGGGGGCGATGGCCAGCTGGGGGCCGGCGGTCACCTTGGAGTCCCGGATGTGGACGGAGTGCGCACAGTTGGCGACCTCTACGCACTGGCCGCCTTCACCGCTGCTGTAGCTCGACTTCCGCCAGTCGAAGGCGACTTCGAGGCACTGGCCGCCTTCGCCGTCGCTGTAGCTGCTCTTGAACCAGGCCAGGTGTGTGGTGTTCATAGTTCTCCCAGCAACTTCTCGATCAGGGCCAGTGACTCGTGGGGCGTGAGTGCCTGTGCCCGGATGATCCCATAGCGCTCGCTGTAGATCCGGACCTGTTCGGGATCGGTGACCAGGTTGGGGCGGCCGTAGTTCTCTGTGTAGGCGATCTGTTGACGCCCCTTGGGGTGGAGAAGGCTGAACGAGCCTCCCATAGCTGCGTGTTCACCCCTGCTGAACGGCATCACCTGAAGCTCCACGGTGCGCAGCCGTCCGATTTCCAGGAACCGGCGGAGCTGGCCCTCGTGGACGACCTGGCCGCCCACCGGGCGCAGCAGAAGGCTTTCGTCGAGGACGAAGCTGAAGGTGGGTGACGGCCACCGTTCGAAGATCTGCTGGCGGTCCAGTCGGTCGGCGAGCCGCTTCTCGATAGTCGCCTCGTTCAGCAGCGGGCGCCGCTTCTCGAAGACGGCCCGCGCGTGCCCCTCCGTCTGAAGGATGCCCATCACGCCCTGGTGGCTGTAGTCGTGGATGGCGTTGGAGGCGGCCTCCGCCTTCGCGTAGTCCCGGAACCAATCCGGGTGCCGGGTCCGTGCCCGCTTCAGCGCCTCCTTCACGTCCGGGATGGCCGCGTTCAGGACGCCCCCGGCGCCAAGCGCCTTGTCGACGTTCTCCAGGAAGTCGGGCTGGGGTGTCCGTACGCCCCGCTCGATCGAGGACACCAGGTCCTCTCCCACGTGCACGAGCGCCGCGAGCTCCTTCTGCTGGAGGCCCGCCCGTTCCCGTAGCACCTTGATCATTTTGCCGAGTGCCTTGAAGAGGTACGCGGTGCCGTCGACCTCCACCGGCCGTTCCGGCTCTTCCTCGCGCTCCGACAGGTCGTTCATACGCTGAACCGCCCTCGCCCGTACTACCCGTACACGCAACCGCCGCCGGTCCTACGGGGGTTCCCCGTAGCGCCGCCGTTCCTGGAAAGCGTACGGCGGACCGGCCACGCTCGGTGAGGTGACGACCGATTTGAGTGACATGGCACCGGTGGAGTTCCGGCAGCGCCTCTCCGCCACCCCGCGCGGGGCCCGGCTGGCCCGGCGGCTGGCCGGGGTGCAGCTCGCCGCCTGGGGGATTCCGCACGGCTGCGCCCTCGCGGACGACGTCGAGCTGGTGGTGGGGGAGCTGGCCGCGAACGCCGTGCTGCACGGGCGGGTGCCCGGACGGGACTTCGAGGTGCGGCTCGGCTACGACGGGCTGCGGGTCCGGATCGAGGTGAGCGATGCCCGGGGGGACCGGCTGCCGCCCGAGGCGGAGGCGGCCGTGGACCCCTGGTCGGCGGAGGGCGGGCGCGGGCTGGTGCTCGTACGGGCCCTGGCGCGGGAGTGGGGGGTCGCGCCGAGGGCGTCGGGCGGGCCGGGGAAGACGGTGTGGGCCTGCCTGTGAGTGTGGGGAGCGGCGGGCGTCATCGCTCCCCCGCCTCTCGGCGCCAGTGGGCGAGGTTGGCCCGGGTGGTGAGGGTGGCGCGGTGGTGCGGTCCCAACGCCCGCAGGTAGTCCTGCAGCAGGACGGTCAGTTCGGCAGCAGCTCCGGTCGCGTTCCCCGATGCCCCGCGCCAGAAGGCGAGGTTGGACCGGCTGACGAGGGTGGCCGGGTGGTGCGGTCCCAGTACCCGCAACTGATCATCCAGCAGCGCGGCAAGTGCGGACGCGGCCTTCGCGGGGTTGCCTGCCTCTCCCTGCCAGCGGGCGAGGACGGCCCGGGTGTCGAGAGTGTCGGGATGGTCCGCTCCGAGCACGCGCAGTCGGTCTTCCAGCAGGTCGGCGGTCTCATCTGCCGCTCCGGCGGGATCTCCTGTCTTGCCGCGCAAGTGGGAGAGGTTGAACCGGGTGGCGAGGGTGATCGGGTGGTCGGGGCCCAGTACCCGCAGGTGGTCCTTCAGCAGGGCGGTGAACTCTGCGGCGGCCCCGGCCGGATCGCCTGAGCTCCCGCGCCAGCCCGCCAGGTTGTTCCGTGTGCTGAGGGTGTTGGGGTGGTCGGGGCCCAGCACCCGTAGGTGATCCTCCACCAGGGCAGCGAGAGCGGCAGCGGCGCCAGCGGGGTCCCCCGCCTCGCCGAGCCAGATGGCGAGGTTGTTCCGGGTGGTAAGGGTGTGAGGGTGGTCGCGGCCCAGCACGCGCAGGTAGTCCTCCAGCAGGGCGACGCCCTCCTCTGCGGCCCCGGCCGGATCTCCTGCCCGCGCTCGCAATCGGGCGAGGAAGGACCGGGTGGTGAGTGTGTCGGGGTGGTCGGGCCCCAACACCTTCAGCCGGTCCGCCAGCAGAGCGGCTCCCTCGTCTGCTGCCCCGGCCGTGTCCCCCGCCTCCCCACGCCAGAGAGCGAGGTTGGACCGGCTGGCGAGCGTATCGGGGTGGTCCGGGCCCAAGCAGTGGTTGGCGGTGTTCGTGACCTGCTGGAGGTGCTGGACCGCGGCTGCTACTTGGCCCGCGTACCCGAGGCTCTGGCCGAGGCGGTGCAACACCGCGTGGGCATCGGGCCGGTACAGCGCGCCTTCGGCGTGGGCAATCAGAGCGGTGGTGTTGGCGCGCAGGGCGCTAGCCAGGCCGGTGTCACGTTCGGTGTCGGGCCACGCGGCCGTCAGAGCGTTGGCTGCAATGCGTGTTAGCAGGTCTCGACGGGCGGGGGAGAAAGGGTCGAGGATGGCCCGTTGGACGATCTGGTGGACGCGTACGGCTTGGTGGGCTTCTGCGGGGGAGTGGTCGATCAGGCTCAGCCGCTGGAGTGCCCGCAGCGCGCCGGTTGCCTCCTCCTCGGTGACCTTGGGGGGTGCTGCGGTGGGGCTGTCTCTGTATGGGAAGGCTCGGAGGGCTGTGAGGTACATGAGGGCCGGTTCACCGGTCAGCACCTCGTCGGGGATCCCGTTCGGGTCGAGCATCGCGGCGAGCTGGAGCAGGGGGCGGGCCAGGCCGGCCGGGCGGAGTTCGTCCGCGCGGTCCACGGACAGGGACCAGGCGACGGCCGCGGCGGTCGCCTGGTCGTCGGGCAGGGCGCCGGGCTCGGGGAGCAGGTCGGCCAGGTGGCGTGCGCGGTCGGCGAGGCGGGCACGGTAGCGGGCGACCGTGATGTGGGTGTCGATGAGGTAGGCGGCGGCCTGGGACAGGGCGAGGGGGAGGTGGCCGAGGTCCTCGGCGAGGGCGGCGAGGTTCGGTTCGGGTTCGTCGCGCCCCTGGGCGGCCAGGGCCTGGTGGAGGTGGGCCGTGGCCTCGGCGGGAGTGAACAGGCCCACCGGGACCAGCCGGCCGTGGGTGGCGAGGGCGGCGTCGCGGCGGCGGGTGGTGACCAGGGTCCGGCCCCGTGGATGGGCCGGTGGCCACAGGTCGCGCAGGTCGCCCGGGTCGGCCACGTCGTCCAGGACGATCAGCCAGCGGGGACGGCCGGGCGCGGGCTCGAGCCAGGCGAGGAACGCCTGCGCGGCCCGCTCCGGGTCGGCGGGGTCCGTGTGGAGGATGTCGGCGGCGGCCCGGGAGTAGGCGTCGATGACGGCCTGGCGGGTGGCGGCGGTGATCCAGACGAGCAGGTCGACCTGCCCGTCGGCCCAGGCGCGGCGGGCGTGGTCGGCCGCGAGCTGGGTCTTGCCCACCCCGCCCATGCCGGCCAGGACCTGGCACGGGACCGTCGTTCCGCCACCCTCGGCGGCGGAGCGCAGCTGCCGGACCTCGGCCCGGTCCTGGAACGAACCGGCCCGGCGGGGGATCACCCCGACCTGGTGCGGCCAGGAGACGGCATGCCGGGGAGCGGCCTGGTAGGTGACCTGGCCGATGTGGTGCGCCGCCAGGCTGCCCTGACCGGCGTGGACGTGTACGCCACCGGCCGGTGGCGCTGTGGTGGGGAGGCCTGGGAACGCCGGTCCGGTCAGCCCTGGGCCGGATCCGGCACCGGAGGGGGGCCGATGTGCGCGCCCCCGTGCAGCACGGCCGCCGCGATCGATCCGCCCTCGGCCTTCACGCTGACGTCCCGCCCGGCGGCCACGCCGCCGGCTCCGGCCGAGATCGCGCCGGCCGCCGCGGTGTCCTCCAGCAGGGCCCGTAGCCCTGCGGCCGCGCGCTCCCGCTCCGCGTCGTCGGGCAGGCTTTCCAGGAGGTCTTCGATGCGGGTCCGCCACACCGTCGCCTGGAGGGCCCGTTCCTGCTCCGACCCGGCCCCCGCCACGAGTTCCGCCGCGCTGCGGTCCAGCCGTTCCAGCTGGACCCGCTCCAGCTCGCCGTCGCCCCGCCCGAACCACCGCGCGACCCGGTCGCGCAGCTCCGTCCAGGCGTCCGTCGTCGCGGCCTGCACGACCGCGGCGCCTCCCGCCGCGGCCAACGCCGCCAGTGATTCGGCCAGCACCTCGCACCACCCCCGGTTCCCGGATCCCGTACGTCCAGGGAAACGCCGGGCCAAGGCCGTTGGTTCCAGGCTGTCTTACCGGATGCGCGGTGCTACCTCAGGTTCTCGGTGATCAGCTTCTCGAACGCGTCCGGGGTGATCGAGTCGATGCCCTGGCCCGAGTTCACGGTGAGCTTCTTGCCGTTGATGGAGACGTCCGGCGTGCCCTGCATGTCCTGGTCGTAGAAGGCCTGGCCGACCTTCTCCACCCACGGCATGTAGGTGAGTTCCTTGACCGCCTTGTTGAAGGCGGGCGTGCGCAGCCCCGGGACCTGGTCCGCGAGCTCCAGCAGGGTGGCCGTGGAGCCGAACTTGTCGTCCGCTTCCTTCTCCGGGTGGTTCTTGTAGAGCACCTGGAGGTACGCCATGAACTTCTCCGGGCTCTCGTTCGCCGCCGCGCCCAGCGCGTTCACCGCCCGCTTGGAGCCCTTGCCGCCGCCCAGCGCCTTGTCCAGGAACGTGGCGAAGTGGTACTCGACGCGGTAGGTGCCCGCGTCGGCCTGCTCCTTGATGGTCTTGCCGAGGCCGATCTCGACGCCCGCGCAGTAGGGGCAGCGCGGGTCGAGCCACACGGAGAGGACGTTCTTCGCGTCCGCCTTGCCGTACGGGATCACGATCCCGTCCTTGCCGGTGGTGTTGGCCGGCTGGACGAAGGGCTTGCCGGCCGCCTCGTCGCCGGAGTCCGAGGAGTTCGCCGCGTACAGGCCGATGCCGACGGCCAGGGCCAGTACGGCGACCAGCGCGCCGCCGATCAGCACGCGCCCGCGCAGCTTCTCGCGCCGGGCCCGGGCCTCGCGCTCCTCGCGCATCCGTGTCCGGGCCTCGGGCCGCTGGTCCTTCTTGCTGGTTGCCATTCCCCAAGGATAAAGATCGTAGAGCGCTCAAGTAGGTGCCATTGGTGCGAATCGGGCAGGGGCCTAAGTCCCTCGTCGGCATCCGGGCAAGGTCCTGTGAAGGGAAGGCGAATGGTGGGCCACATCTCCCGGGGCGCCGGTGAGTCTCGGGCGAAGAACTGATAGACAGTTAACCTCCACGGCCTGATCGCGGCCGTCCGCGCCGAGCAGTACGGGGCGCGCGGAGCGACATGTGAGTTATTTACGTTTTACGGGGGCCCGGACCGGCCACCGATCTGGGGGGATCGCCGCACTGTGAAGCCGCTTCACCGTCACCTCGTCAACACCTCGCGCAAAGTCGTGTGCACGGCCGCCCTCGCGGCCACCCTGACCACCGCCGCCGTCGTGACCAACACGCCGATCGCGGGCGCGGGGGAGGCCGAGCCGACCCCCGACAGCCCCCAGGCGACCGATCGCGGTGACGCCCGGCTGGAGCTCCCGGACCTGGTCGCCGACCCGCCGCCGGCGATTCCCGGCGCCGCCAGCCCCGACGGGGCCACCGCGGGCATACCCGCGACCGCCCTCGACGCCTACAAGCGTGCCGGGATCTCGGTGGCCGCGGCCCTCCCCGGCTGCCACCTGCCCTGGCAACTGCTCGCGGGCATAGGCCGGGTGGAGTCCGTGCACGCCTCCGGCTACGGGCTCAAGGCGGACGGGTACACCGAGAAGCCGATCCGCGGGCCGCGCCTGGACGGCAACGGCTTCGCCGAGATCAGGGACACCGACAAGGGCGAGTGGGACGCGGACTCGGAGTACGACCGCGCGGTCGGCCCGATGCAGTTCATCCCCTCCACCTGGTCCACCTGGGGCGCCGACGGCAACGCCGACGGCAAGCGCGACCCGAACAACATCTACGACGCGGCGCTGGGCGCCGGCCTCTACCTCTGCGCGGGTCAGCGCAACCTCACCAAGGCGGGCGACCTCGACGAGGCGATCCTCAGCTACAACAGGTCGCGCGCGTACGTGAACTCCGTGCTGGGCTACATGCGGCAGTACCAGGCGGGCCAGGGCACGACCCCGGTCGCGAACCCGCCGGCCGGCAACAACCCGACGCCGACCCCCACGCCGACGCCCACGCCGACTCCCACCCCCACGCCGACTCCCACGCCGACCCCGACGCCGACGCCGACCCCCACGCCGCCGAAGCCCCCGAAGCCCACCCCGATCCTGGACAAGCTGGTCAGGATCGGCACGCGGGAGCTCACGGCCGAGGCCGGGACCGAGTTCCCGCGCACCCCGCTCATCAAGGCGGTGCTGACCGACGGCATGCCGGCCGTCGACCAGGTGATCGTGGTCTCGGTCGACGAAGACAGCACCGGCCACACCGTGTTCGCGGCCGACGGCAAGGACTTCGCGGTCCTGCGCACCAACGAAAAGGGCCTGGTCCGGGTCCCGAAGCTGAAGGCGGGCCGCAAGGCGGGCGAGTTCACCCTGCGCGCCTCGGGCTACGCGGCTTCGGCCGAGGTCTCCGTGAAGATCGAGGGCAAGGTCACCCCGGCCAAGCCGGTCCCCGTCCCCGAGGCGGACCAGCTGATCCGCAGCGACGAGAACGCGGGCAAGCCGCTGACCGCGGTGGCCGGCACCGGGATCAAGGGCGTGCAGTTCCTGGCGACGGCGAAGGACAAGCCGGTCGCCGGGGCCAAGGCCACGGCCGTGATCGGCACCAGGGACAAGGACGGGAAGTGGGTCCCGGCGGACCCGGCCACGGCGGGGGAGACCCCGTACTTCCTGGACAAGGACGGCAAGAAGCTGACGGAGCTGGCGCTCCCGGCGACCGGCGCGGACGGCAGGATCGCCCTGCCGGAGCTGTCCACCACGGGTGTCGCCGCGGGCCCGTACACGCTCCGCGTGCGGATCTCGGACCAGGTGGTGCTCTTCCTGGAGATCACCGTCACCGCGCCGGAGCCCCCGGTCACCGACCCGACCGACCCGACCGACCCGACCGACCCGACCGACCCGACCGACCCGCCGGCGACCGAGCAGCGGACCCGCAAGGCCTAGGACCCGCAAGGCCTAGGACCCGAAGGTCCGGTCCCGGGAGGCCTGCCGGAGCACCCCGCCGAACTCGGCGGGGTGCGTGGCCTCACGCGCAGTTCGCCCTGCGGACGGCGCTGCGCTGCCTCAGCAGGTGGTCAAGGGCGTTGAGGGACCAGAGCCAGGAGGCCTGCGGTTCCCGCGCGTGGGCGAAACCGCCCGAGGACTCCAGGGCCACGAACCCGTGGATCGTGCTGCGCAGCAGCCGGGCCGCGTCGGTCAGATCGGGCTCCGCGAGTCCGTAGCCGCGCAGCATGCCGTACGTCAGCGCGATCGCGCGGCGCGGCCCGGCGGCCTTCGCGGCCAGCTCGGGATCGATCTTGGCCGGGGCCTGGGCCTGGGTCGCCGCGTACCGGCCGGGGAACTTGTGGGCGTACTCCCGCCAGGCGTTGGCGTACGCGAGGAGCGCGTCCTTTCCGGCGAGCCCCGCCGTCGCCTCCGCGATGAGCAGCGTCTTCTCGTCCGTCGCCAGCAGCGCGATCCGCCCGCGGAGGTCCTCCAGGCCGCGGACGTGCGCGTAGAGGCTCGCGTCCTGCACCCCGAGCCGTCGCGCGACCTGCGCCATGGTCAACCGGTGCAGCCCGACGTCGTCCGCCACCTCGGCCCCCACGGCGGTCACCTTCTCGGCCGTCAGCCCCATTCGTACGCCCACGATGCCATCCTCCCCGTTGTCCCTAAGGCCCCTAGGCTACAACTCGGATCATTAGGCGCAAGCCTAGGAGCCCTAGTTCCGGCCTCGATCGCGATAGGCGGCGAGGAAGACGCGGGTGCCGGCGGCGGCGTGCCGGTCGAGGTCGGCATCGGTGTACTGGGACCGGCCGGTGAACATGGCCTTGTTCACCGGGATCCACAGCAGCAGGCCGGAGAAGTGGTTGGCGGCCAGCACGGGGTCGTCGACGCGGAGCAACCCCTCGTCCGCCAGGCGCCGGAAGGTCGCCGCCAGCGTGGCGAGCCCGCGTTCGAAGCCACGTTCATACCACTCGGTGCCCAGGTCGGGGAAGACGTCGGCGTTGGCGATGATCAGGCGCCGCAGCTGGATGACCCGGGGGTGGGTGAGGGTGGTCAGGAACTGGCGGGCGAGCCGGGTCAGGCTCTCCTCCAGGTTGGCCGCGTCGGTCGGGATGTCGGCCAGCAGGTCGATCGTGGTGTCGAGCCGGTCGGTGGTCGCGAGCACGATCTCGGCGAAGAGCTTCTCCTTGTCTGCGAAGTGCTTGTAGACGGTCTGCTTGGACACCGCGGCCAGCTTCGCGATGTCGTCCATGCTCGCCCCCGAGTACCCCTTGTCCAGGAAGGCGCCGGTCGCGGCCTCCAGGATCGCCTCGTGCTTGCGCGCTGAACGGCTGTCCATCACCGACACCTCTCCATCCGTCTCGTTCGTCCGTTCCGGAAACAGTACTGGACTGACCAGTACTCATGTGAGTACTGTACGGTCTAGTTCCGAAGCGCAGGGCTTCCCGGTCCGGCGTACCGCGCAGACTTCTGGAGTGGCTTCCCATGGACAAGGTGTTCTCCGCAGACGGCACGGCCATCGCCTACGAGCAGCAGGGCTCGGGCCCCGTCGTGGTGCTCGTCGGCGGTGCCTTCATGGCGCGCGGTGATTCCGCGGCCCTCGCCGCCCTGCTCGCCGAGCACTGCACCGTGATCACCTACGACCGCCGGGGCCGCGGAGACAGCGGGGACGGCGCGGCGTACGAGGTCCAGCGCGAGGTCGAGGACCTGGACGCGCTGATCGGGCGCGCGGGCGGCGAGGCCATGCTGTTCGGAATGTCCTCCGGCGCCGTACTGGCCCTGGAGGCCGTGGCCCGGGGCAGCGCCGTCTCCCGGCTGGCCCTGTACGAGCCGCCCTTCATCACCGACGACAGCCGCCCGCCGCTGCCCGCCGACTACGTCGCCCACCTGACGGAACTCGTGGAGCGCGGGGCGTACGGCGATGCCGCGGCCTACTTCATGACCGCGGCCGTGGGCATGCCCGCCGAAGTCGTCGCCGGCATGCGCCAGGCGCCCTTCTGGGCCGGCATGGAGGCCGGCGCCGGCACCCTGGCCTACGACGGACAGGTCATGGGCGACACCATGTCCGGCCGGCCGCTGCCCGCCGACCGCTGGAAGTCCGTGACCGTACCCGTCCTGGTCGGCAGCGGGGACGCGGGCGCACCGCACATGCTGGCGGGCGCGCGCGAGCTGGCGGCCCTGGGCGGGAACTTCGCCCTCCACGTCTTCCCCGGAGAGGAGCACACCATCGCCCCCGAACTCCTCGCCCCGGTCCTGTCCGGCTTCTTCACCACCGGGGAGCGGGCGTGAGCCCGTCTTAGGGCGCGTGCCCGTGCGTGCGCACGGGAAAAGGCAGGAGCCCCGTCGACTCTGCTCGCGCAGAGAAGACAGGGCTCCTTGGGTACTGCATATCCAACCGCGATTGGTTGGCCCAGGCGACTAGGCCGGGGTGACGTTCTCCGCCTGCGGGCCCTTCGGACCCTGGGTGACGTCGAAGTTCACCAGCTGGTTCTCCTCAAGGGAGCGGAAGCCGGCGGCGTTGATCGCGGAGTAGTGGACGAAGACATCCGGGCCGCCGCCGTCCTGGGCGATGAAGCCGAAGCCCTTTTCAGCGTTGAACCACTTGACGGTTCCGGTAGCCATGAGCCCTCCTATGGGCCAAAGGGTCGCCCTGCTCCAGAACCTGCTAAGAAGTCTGAAAACTACAAAAGCCCGCGGGTCACATTCTCCGCAGGCCTCGTACTGCAAGGGAAACCAAACTGCAACTTGCGTCGAGCCTAGCACGCACCTCCCGGCCGAGACCAGAGGGAAAGATCACGTCACTCGGACGTTTGAGACCCGCCAGACGGCTGACGGAGACGCGGGGGCTAGTCTCGCGATGTGGACGTCTATCGCAGCCGGCCCCGTGTCGGCCACATTCAGTTCCTGAACTGCCTGCCCCTCTACTGGGGGCTGGCCAGAACCGGCACGCTGCTGGACCTGGAGCTGACCAAGGACACCCCGGAGAAGCTCAGCGCGAGCCTCGTCCAGGGCGGCCTGGACATCGGTCCCATCACCCTCGTGGAGTTCCTCCGCAACGCGGACGACCTCGTCGCCTTCCCCGACCTCGCGGTCGGCTGCGACGGTCCCGTCATGTCCTGCGTGATCGTCTCGCAGGTCCCCTTGGACCAGCTGGACGGCGCCCGCGTCGCTCTGGGATCCACCTCGCGAACGTCCGTACGCCTGGCACAGCTGCTGCTCGCGGAGAAGTACGAGGTGCGGCCCGACTACTACACCTGCCCGCCCGACCTGGGCGTGATGATGCAGGAGGCGGACGCGGCGGTGCTGATCGGCGACGCCGCGCTGCGGGCCTCGCTGCACGACGCGCCCCGGCTCGGGCTCGCCGTCCACGACCTGGGGGCGATGTGGAAGGAGTGGACGGGCCTGCCGTTCGTCTTCGCCGTCTGGGCCGCCCGCAAGGACTACCTGGAGCGGGAGCCGGAGGTCGTGCGGAAGGTCCACGAGGCCTTCCTCGCCTCCCGGGACGTATCTCTGGAGGAGGTCGCCAAGGTCGCCGAGCAGGCGGCCCGCTGGGAGGCCTTCGACGCGGAACTCCTGGAGCGTTACTTCACGACGCTCGACTTCCGCTTCGGCGCCGACCAACTGGCGGGCGTACGTGAATTCGCGCGGCGGACGGGACTCACGACGGGCTATGCGCCCGATGTGAAGGTGGAGCTCCTCCCGGTGGGCGTTCCGGGCCATTAGCGCGGCTTATGAGGGCATTCACCTTTTGCTCCATTCCGCGGAGTGGAATGGAGCAAAAGGTGAATGCCGGCCCCGCCGCCGTTTACCGCGAATGCGTTCCCCTTTCACCACCCCGCCCCACCGCCCCGGTCCTCGACCCCCTCGTGGGCCCGGCCCAGCAGGCCCCGGAGCAGATGCCGGCCGGCTTCGGACCGAGCGCTGCCGCCGCTGCCGCCGTCGCTGCCCGCGAGTGCGGAGGCCCGACGGGCCCTGTGGGGGACGACCGCCCCTGCTACCGTCCATCGCCAAGATGCGGTGGGGCGGGGCGGGGGCGAGAGCTGACATGGGCATCGCAGGATTCGTGGTCGGGGTCATGCTCTGGGGCGCGCTGGCAGGCCTCCTCCTGCCCCGGGCCGCCTACCGGCTCTCCGTCGAGGTGGGCCTGCCCTGGCGCTCGGCCTGCCCGGCCGGCCACCCGCTGACCGGCCCGGCCGGAGGCTGGCTGGGCCTGCCGGTCTGCCCCCGGTGCGATCGGGCTTCGGACGCGGCCCCGGGCGCGGCCCCGGACGTTGCTTCAGACGCTGCCCCGGCTTCGGACCCGGCACCGGTCCCGGCACCAGCACCGGTCCCGGCACTGGTCCCGGCACCGCCACCGGCACCGGACGGCGAACCACGCCACCGGCCCCGCCGGCGGGGTGGCTACGCGCCCGTCGGAGGGGCCGCTCTCGCGACCGTCCTGGTGTGTCTCGCGCTCGGGGCCGGGGTCGGGGCGCGGCCCGAGCTGGTCGCCTGGCTGCTGCTGGCGCCGTTCACCGTCCTGCTCTGCTTCGTCGACCGGGCCGTGCACCGGCTGCCCGACGTACTGACCCTGCCGCTGGCCGCCACCACCGCGGTCGCACTCGGCGTGGCCGCCCTGTTCACCGGTACCGGCGGATCCTGGACCCGCGCGCTGCTCGGGGGGCTCACCCTCGGGTCCGTGTACCTCGTCCTCCACCTGATCCACCCGCCCGGCATGGGCTTCGGCGACGTCACCCTGGCCCTGACCGTGGGGCAGGTCCTGGGCTGGTACGGGTGGTTCGTGCTGTTCGCGGGTAGCCTCGCCGCCTTCGTCGCGGCGGCCGTGCACGGGTACGCCCTGGTCGCCCTGCGCCGGGTGGAGCGCGGGGCCTCGCTCGCCTTCGGGCCGTTCATGGCCGGCGGCGCCCTCGCGGGCGTGATCTACGCGGGCCTGGGCCTGGGACTAGGGCTCGACCTCGGGTCCGGCCCCGTCCTGGGCGCGGGACCGGTGCCGTGAGGCGGGGCCGCGACCCGGCGCCGTGAGGCGGGGCCGCGACCCGGCGCCGTGAGGCGGGGCCGCGATCCGGTGCCGTGAGGCGGGCCGCGATCCCGCTCCGCGATCCGGGCCCTTCGGGACATCCCGCAGGGGGCCAGGCCGGGAGCCGCGGGTGCTGGCGTAGGCTGGATCGGTCCGGGAATCTCGACCGCAGCCGGGCGCCAGCCGAACGACACAGCCGAAAGGTGACGCACCGGTGACCGACCAGGCCGCTCTCCAGTCAGTCCTCGACCGAGCCGCCACTGGGGGCCGGATCACCCAGGAAGAGGCGCTCGACCTCTACCGCCACGCGCCCCTGCACGCACTGGGCCAGGCCGCCGACGCGGCCCGCCGGCTGCGCTACGCCGGTACCGAGCACATCGCGACGTACATCATCGAGCGCAACATCAACTACACCAACGTGTGCGTCACGGCGTGCAAGTTCTGCGCCTTCTACGCGGCCCCCAAGGACACCAAGAAGGGCTGGTCCCGCGACCTCGAGGACATCCTGCGCCGCTGCGCGGAGACCGTCGAGCTGGGCGGCACGCAGATCATGTTCCAGGGCGGCCACCACCCGGACTACGGCGTCGAGTACTACGAGCACCACTTCTCCGCCATCAAGCAGGCCTACCCGCAGCTGGTCATCCACTCCCTCGGCGCGTCCGAGGTCGAGCACATGGCCCGGATCTCCAAGGTGTCGGCCGAGGAAGCGATCCAGCGCATCCACGCCGCCGGTCTCGACTCCTTCGCGGGCGCCGGCGCCGAGCTGCTCCCGGCGCGGCCGCGCAAGGCGATCGCCCCGCTCAAGGAGTCCGGCGAGCGCTGGCTGGAGATCATGGAGATCGCTCACGGGCTGGGCGTGGAATCCACCTCCACCATGCTGATGGGCACCGGCGAGACCAACGCCGAGCGCATCGAGCACATCGCGATGATCCGGGACACGCAGGACCGTACGGGCGGCTTCCGCGCCTTCATCCCGTACACCTACCAGCCCGAGAACAACCACCTCAAGGGCCGGACCCAGGCGACCGTCTTCGAGTACCTGCGCATGATCGCCATCGCGCGGCTCTTCCTCGACAACGTCGCCCACATCCAGGGCTCCTGGCTCACCGTGGGCAAGGAGGCGGGCCAGCTCTCCCTGCACTACGGCGCCGACGACCTCGGTTCGATCATGCTGGAGGAGAACGTCGTCTCCTCGGCCGGTGCCAAGCACCGCTCCAACCGCATGGAGATCATCGACCTGATCCGCAAGGCGGGCCGCGTCCCGGCGCAGCGCGCCACGACGTACGAGCACCTCCTCGTGCACGACGACCCGGCCAACGACCCGGTCGACGACCGCGTCGTCTCGCACATCTCCTCCACCGCCATCGAGGGCGGCACGGCCCACCCCGAGCTGAAGCTCATCAGCACGAACTGACGCGCCCGTGCTGACGATCCACACCGCCGAACTCCTCGTGACCGGGCCCTCCGGCCAGGGACCCGCCCCGATGCCCGGCGGCGCGGTCCTGGTCGAGGGCGACCGCATCGCCCGGGTGGGCCCGTACGAGCAGCTCGCCGCGGCCTATCCGCACGCGCGCGCCCGCAGCTGGCCCGGGGTGCTGACCCCGGGGCTGCTGGTGCGCGGCGGCGACGAGCTGCTGGAGCGCACGTACTACCCGGACGACCCCTACGAGATCACCGAGCTCGGGACCGAACCGATCAGCGGCGCCGAGGCGTTGGCGGACCTGAAGATGACCGAGCCGCGCCGCGGCAACAGCGCGCGGCGCGGCACGCAGAAGCTCCTCGCCCGCGGGGTGGTCGCGGTGGCCGGCCGGTTCACCAGCCCGGCCGTCCGGACGGCCGTGGTCCGCTCCGGACTCACCGTCGTCCCGCCCGCCCCCTACGAGGGGCCCGCCTCCCTGGACCCGCTGGCCGGCCGGACCGCCGCCGAGGAGGCCTTCCACGGGGTCCTGGAGCCGGGCGCTCCCGCGCGGTTCGCGGTCTTCGCGGTGCCCGGTCCGACGGAGCTGCTGGTGGAGGGCCCGACGAGCTGTGTGGCCACGGTCATCGGCGGCAGGCTGCTCCACCGCCGCCGCTGAGCCGCCGGACGCGGGGGACGACCGGATGCGGGGGACGAGGGGCCTGCGAGAATGGCGGGGCGGTCCGCAGGACCCTGCCGAACCGCTGCCGGACCATGCGCACGCACCATTCGCAGGCACCATTCGCAGGCACCATCCGCACCGCACCCGAGGGGCCCACGCCAGTGACATCCGCTTCCCTGGACAAGCAGCCGCACGAAGTCGCCTCCATGTTCGACGGCGTGGCGGCGAACTACGACCTCACCAACGACGTCCTCTCCCTCGGGCAGGCCCGCCTGTGGCGCAAGGAGGTCGCCAAGGCGGTCGGCGCGCGCCCCGGGCAGCTGGTCCTCGACCTGGCCGCCGGCACGGCCACCTCCTCGCTCCCCTTCGCGGCGACCGGCGCGTACGTCGTGCCCTGCGACTTCTCCCTCGGCATGCTCCGCGAGGGCAAGAAGCGCAACCCCTGGCTCCCGCTGACGGCCGGCGACGCGACGAAGCTCCCCTTCAAGGACGACGTCTTCGACACCGTCACCATCTCCTTCGGCCTGCGCAACGTCCAGGACACCGATGCCGCCCTGCGCGAGCTGTACCGGGTCACGAAGCCCGGCGGCCAGGTCGTGATCTGCGAGTTCTCGCAGCCCACCTGGGCGCCCTTCCGGACCGTGTACACCGAGTACCTGATGCGCGCGATGCCGCCCGTGGCCCGCGCGGTCTCCTCCAACCCCGACGCGTACGTCTACCTCGCCGACTCCATCCGCGCCTGGCCCGACCAGCCGGCGCTGGCCGGCCTGCTGCAGAAGGCCGGCTGGTCCAAGGTGGCCTGGCGCAACCTGAGCGGCGGCATCGTGGCCCTGCACCGCGGCACCAAGCACGCGTAGTACGAGGCACCGGAGATGGACTATCAGGCCCTGCTGGAGCAGGTCGCCACCGACATCGCCCCGCTGATCGGCAGCGGCACCACCGCCGAGTACATCCCGGCGCTGGCGTCCGTGGACCCCCGGCAGTTCGGGATGGCCATCGCCGACCTCGACGGCAACGTGTTCGGAGTGGGGGACTGCGAGACCCCCTTCTCCGCACAGTCCATCACCAAGGTCTTCGCGCTGGCCCTCGCGCTCGCCGAAGGCGGCGACAGCCTCTGGGAGCGGGTCGGCCGGGAACCCTCCGGCAACCCCTTCAACTCCCTGGTGCAGCTGGAGTACGAGAACGGCATCCCGCGCAACCCCTTCATCAACGCGGGCGCGCTCGTCGTCACCGACCGGCTCCAGACGCTGACGGGCGACGCGAGCAGCGAACTGCTGCGCTTCCTCCGGGAGGAGAGCCAGAACCCGGACGTCACCTTCGACGCGGAGGTCGCCGCCTCCGAACAGGCACACGGGGACCGCAACGCCGCCCTCGCCCACTTCATGGCCGCCTACGGGAACATCGACAACCCGGTGCCGATGCTGCTGGAGCACTACTTCTGGCAGTGCTCCATCACGATGAGCTGCGCCGACCTGGCCCGGGCCGGCCGCTTCCTGGCCCGGCACGGGCTGCGCGCGGACGGCTCGCGGCTCCTCACGCGCAGCGAGGCGAAGCAGGTCAACGCGGTGATGCTGACCTGTGGGACCTACGACGCGGCGGGGGAGTTCGCCTACCGGGTCGGCCTGCCCGGCAAGAGCGGTGTCGGCGGCGGCATCGTCGCGGTCGTGCCCGGCGCGTGCACGCTGGCCGCGTGGAGCCCCGGCCTGGACACCCAGGGCAACTCCGTTGCCGCGGTCGCCGCCCTGGACCGCTTCACGACCCTGACGGGCCTGAGCGTTTTTTGACGCGGGCCTCGCCCCGCGCAGCGGACCACCCGCGGCCGGGCAACGGCGGAGGGGGCGGCTCCGCGCAGCGGGGTCAGGTGGGCTGGAGGGTGAGCGCGTAGCGGCGGGCGACGCGGGCGCCGCCCGGGACCGGGGAGCGGTCCGCCAGGGTCATGCCCAGCCGCTCCGCCACCGCGATCGAGCGGACGTTGACATCGTCGATCATCGCCACCACCTCCGGCACCCCGGCCCCCCGCACCCGCTCGAGCGTCGCCAGCGCAGCCGCGTACGCGTACCCCCGCCCCCACGCGGACCGCCCGAGCCGCCACCCGATCTCGATCTCCCCGACGGGCCCCCACCCCTTCGACTCCGGCCACGGCTGCGCCCCGGTGAATCCGATGACCTCCCCGTCCCCGTCGAGCAGGGTCCACAGGCAGAAGCCGAGCCGGGCGTCGTGCAGCCGCTGCCGGGCGGTGAACTCCTCGTAGAAGGAGAGCTCGGCGGGGCCGCCGAGGAACTCCATGACGTCGGGGTCGCGGAAGATTCGGTGCCAGGCGTGCGCGTCCTCGTCCGTGGGCACACGGAGCTGGACGGCGGGGAGCGGCCGGGTCGGCGAGGTGGTCACAGGGCAGCCCTTCGGATCGCGATCTCTCTCGCTGCATAGACTGCACAGGTCTTGTGCCAATGGGCACCCTTTATCGAGCCTTCGGGAGACCCGCCGTGACCGAGCCCCTCTCCGAGCACTCCGCGGACGTGATCGTCGTCGGGGCCGGGCCCGCCGGCTCGACCACTGCTTATTACCTGGCCAAGGCCGGACTCGACGTCCTGCTCCTGGAGAAGACCGCGTTCCCGCGCGAGAAGGTCTGCGGCGACGGCCTGACGCCGCGCGCCACGAAGCAGCTCGTGTCGATGGGCATCGACATCTCCGAAGAGGCCGGCTGGCTGCGCAACAAGGGCCTGCGCATCATCGGCGGCGGCCAGCGGCTCCAGCTGGACTGGCCGGAGCTGGCCTCCTTCCCCGATTACGGGCTCGTCCGCAAGCGCGACGACTTCGACGAGACCCTGGCCCGCCAGGCGCAGAAGGCCGGCGCCCGGCTGTACGAGCGCTGCAACGTGGGCGAGCCCGTACGCGATCCCCGGACCGGCCACATCACCGGCGTGACGGCGAAGCTCGGCGAGGAGAAGACCCCGGTCACCTTCAGCGCCCCGCTGGTGGTCGCGGCCGACGGCAACTCCTCCCGGCTCTCCCTGGCCATGGGCCTGCACCGGCGCGAGGACCGTCCGATGGGCGTGGCCGTGCGGACGTACTTCACCTCGCCGCGCCACGACGACGACTACCTGGAGTCCTGGCTGGAGCTCTGGGACCGGCGCGGTGCCGAGGACCGGCTGCTGCCCGGCTACGGCTGGATCTTCGGCATGGGCGACGGCACCTCCAACGTCGGCCTCGGCATCCTCAACTCCTCCTCCGCCTTCAAGGAGCTGGACTGGCGCGAGGTCCTCAAGGCCTGGTGCGCCTCGATGCCGGAGGACTGGGGCTACACCCCCGAGAACATGACGCAGCCCATCCGGGGCGCGGCCCTGCCAATGGCCTTCAACCGCCAGCCGCACTACACCAAGGGGCTGCTGCTCGTCGGTGACGCGGGCGGGCTCGTCAACCCGTTCAACGGCGAGGGCATCGCCTACGCGATGGAGTCGGGCCAGATCGCCGCCGACGTCATCGTCCAGGCCCACTCCCGCGCCACCCCGGCCCTGCGCGAACTCACCCTGCACAGCTACCCGAAGGTCCTGAAGGAGACCTACGGCGGCTATTACACCCTGGGCCGCGCCTTCGTGAAGCTCATCGGCAACCCGAAGATCATGAAGATCGCCGCCCAGCGCGGGCTGAGCCACCCGGTGCTGATGAAGTTCACCCTGAAGATGCTGGCCAACCTGACCGACCCGACGGGCGGCGACGCGATGGACCGCGTCATCAACGGCCTTTCGAAGGTCGCTCCAAAAGCCTGATCGTTCAAGGCCCGGCCGCTCGGTGGAGAGCTGAGCGGCCAGGCTCTCCGCATTCGGCCTTCAGACGTTCACGATCTTCACCTTCGGCGAGCCCGGAAGTTCCTCGGCTGCCTTGCACAGCGCCGGGATGTGCGACTTGTCAGAGGTGGCGAGCAGTACCGGGGGAGTGCAGAGTGCGGCCGTGGCCACCACGAGTGCGTCCACGAGGCATTCGTGCCCGTCAAGGCCCGAGGCGTCCAGCAGCTTCGCCGCGGTTTCTGTCACCGCGGCGTTGACCGGTTTCACATCGAACCGGGAGAGCAGGAACTGGAGGCGCTTGGCGGCCTCGCCGGTTCGGCGCACCTCCAAGGGCGTCAGCGCGGACAGCGCCACGCGCCGGCCGTTCTGCTGAGCGACCTCGATGCGCGCGCGCATCCCCTCGTCGCCGTCGACGTGCAGGGAAAGCCCTTGGGCGTCCAGGACGAGCGTGCCCTCGTTCTTCGCCTTGATCTTGAGGCGCTTGCTTACCACTCCTGCTCCGCCTGCCGCCGCGCTTCGGCGGAGACGGGGCCGAACTCCTTGCGGTCGGCGGTCACGACCTCGCGGAGCTTCTGCGCGGCAAGCCATTCCTCCAGAGCTTCCGCCACGACGGAGGAGAACCCGCTCTTGCCGGCGCGTTCCTCGACTTCCTTGATCAATGACTGGGCGAGCGACACGGATCTCTTGCCCGCCCGCTCGACGGCCTGGGGTGCCACGTGACTGCTCATACCTAGAACGTAACACCGCCGGTAGGAATTTTCCCGCCCGATGGATACCTCAGCGAAACCAAGGTCGCACCCAAGGCCTGACCCTGTCCCTGAGCCCGACCGGGCGCGCCTGGCGCGGGACCTCGTACGGGGCCTCGTACGGGACCTCGTACGGGGCCTCGTACGGACCTTCGCGCGGGGCCTCCCGCTCGGGCCCGGGCGCGCCGTGGATCTGGCGGACGCAGCGGGCCAGCAGGAGCAGGCCGCAGAGCATCAGGGTTCCCGAGGCCGTCCACTCGAGGGTGAGGGCGAGGGGGGAGCCGGGCTTCTGCCAGGGGCGGGTGGTGGTCAGCAGCCAGCCGCCGAGGGACAGCATGCCGAGCCCGGCGGCGGCCGGGGTGCTGCCCGGACCGGAACCGGGGGCTTCGCCAGATGGGCTGGTCGTCACGGATCACCACTTCCTGGGGCGACTCGCGCGTGCTCGCCCCGGCCATCTTCGCAGGGCCGGCCGGTTCGGCACCGGATGCCCGCCGGACGGGGCGGAGCGGCAAGTCGGTTTCCAGGCAAGAAGTTTGGCTGACCAGCAGGTGAGAAGGCCTTGTCCCCGGTACCGGCCGGACTGTTCAATTCCCCAGAGTGAACAGGTCTTCCGGCATACGCCCGCGTCCGCTCGGCCGCACCGCGCCCCGCCCCGCGTTCCGCGCCGCCCCCCGCCCCGCCCTCCCGGCCGCCGTCCTGCTGGCGCTCGTCCTGGCCGGCTGTTCTGATCCCGACGCCAGCGGCGGCAGCGCGCAGGGGGAGCCGAAGCTCGGAGAGGTGGCGGTCGCCCCGGCCACCGCCTCGATCTCGCTGCCCCTGGACGCGTACACGGACACCGACGCCGAGACGGCCCGCATGGGGCAGGTGCAACAGAGGCTGCTCTCCCGGTGCATGGCCCGGTACGGATTCCCGTACGAGGAGGTCAGGCCCTCCGGTGCGGCCGGTTCGGCCGGCGCCCAGGGGCCCGAGGGCCGGCACCGGGCGCTCTTCGGTGCGGCCGACGCGGAGTTCGCGGCGGCCCACGGCTATGACGCGACCGCGGGCAAGGGGCGGCCGGTCAAGCCCCCGACGGCGCCGTTGAGTGAGAGCGCGACCCTGGTCATGCACGGCGAACGGCCGGGCGGACAGCAGGGCGCCGAGCAGCCCCCGGACGCCGCGACGGAGGAGGAGGCCGCGCAGGTGGACAGCGGCATCGACGTCGGGGGGCAGAAGGTGCCGGCCGGCGGGTGCATCCGGGAGGCGTACCGCAAGCTGTACGCGCCGACGAAGGACAGCGTGGACCTGCTGTTCCCGTTCGGGCTCGCCTCGGAGGCGCACGAACGCTCCAAGGGGGACTCGCGGGTGGCCGAGGTGCTGAAGAACTGGTCCGCGTGCATGGAGAAGTCGGGGTACACGGGCCTGAAGGATCCCTACGAGGTCGTCCAGAAGCTCGGCCTGGAAGCCGATCCGGGCGGCCCCAAGGCCGTCACCGCGGCCAAGGCCGATGTCGCCTGCAAGCGCGAGGTGAACCTCGTGGGCATCTGGGCCGCGGTGGAGAAGGCGTACCAGCTGCGGCTGGTGGAGGAGCAGGCAGAGACGCTCGCGCTGTACAAGAAGCAGCGGGAGGCCCGCTACAAGCTGGCGGCGGGGATCTTCTGAGCCGCGGGGCCCGTCAGGAGGGCCGGGGCAGGCAGTCGCGGTACGCGTCGCGGTGGTCCCGCTTGAGCGCCTGCCACTGCTCGGAGGTGCCGCCGTCCTTCTGCTGCACCTCGCCGGTGACCGGATCCGGGTCCGGATACCAGGAGATGCCCTTCTCCCGCATGCACGCGGAGGACTCGCGCGCGGTGGCGAGGTCCTGCGGGCTCGCCCGTACGGGGGCGGGGGAGGGGAGCAGCGACAGGCAGGCCCGTTGCGCCGGGGGGTACTGCGGGCTGTCCTTCTCCACGAAGTGCGGGGCCCCGTCGTCCCCGTGGGAAACGGTCATTCCGTGCTGCCGCATGCACGTGTAGAACGGCATGTCCGCCGCCGCGATCGAGGGTGCGGCGGCGGGTCCGGCGGTAACTCCGGGCTTTCCCGCTCCGGAGTTCTTCCCCGGGTCTTCTCCGCCCGCGCATCCGGTCAGTACGAGGCACAAAAGGAGTGACGAGGATATTTCGCTTACACGCACGAGGCGTTTCCCTTGCGGTTGGCGGAGTGGAAGGGCGCGCGTTGGTGCGGGTGAGCGGCGGAAGGCCGCGGGAGAGCGTAATCGGGTGCCCGGAAAGCGGACAAGTCCGTTATCCGCCATGCTGGTTGTGGCCTGATCAGCCGAGAAGCCCCTTGCCCTGCGGTGCCCCGGAAGGTTTAATCCCGGCCGGAATCAATTCCCTGAAGATGGAGAAATCCCCCATGAGCAAGACTCTTAACAAAATAGCCGCCGGCTGCGCCGCCGCGGTATCCGTCGGCGCCGTTCTCCTGGCTTCGGCCGCTCCGGCCGCCGCCAACACGGAGCGGAACGGCTATCTGGAAACCAGCGAGTTCGGCCTTTACTACAACTCCAACCAAGGCGGTTGTGTCTTCGACCTGATGTCCTCGGACTGGAACTTCTACAACAACCTCTTCGTCGGGCCGGAGAACTGCGAGGGCCGGAACCGGGTGACGAACGACGACACCGCGTCCTACCGGAACCGGGACACGTACACCTGGAAGGTGGCCACCGAAGTGAACCTCACCGGTCTCATCGGTTCGCTCCCCCCGGGCTACACGGGCAACGCCAGCATCAACTTCAAGAACAAGATCACCTCGGCCACGTTCCTCGACTGACGCGGCCAGGGCGGCGCTCGACCCCCTCCGGGGCTCCGGGAACCCCCCGGAGCCTCCGGGCGCCCCCAGGGAGCCTCCAGGACGCCGAAAGGCCGGTACTCCACCCCCGAGCGGGGGAGTACCGGCCTTTCGTGCGTCACCGGGAGCGGCCCGGGACTGCGGGGAGATGTCAGAGGACGCGGACGGCGCCCGTCGGCTTGTCGTAGCTCAGGGAGCGCTCGACGATGCCGGTGCTGGGGTTCTGCGCGCCGACGAACTTGCCGCCGCCGACGTAGACGGCGACGTGGTACGCGCTGCCCTTGGAGCCCCAGTACAGGATGTCGCCCGGCTGAAGGGCGCTCAGGGAGACCGAGGTGCCGGCCGAGGACTGCGCCTGCGACATGCGCGGCAGGCTGATGCCCGCCTGGCGGTACGCGGCCTGGACGAGGCCCGAGCAGTCGAACGAGGACGGGCCGGTGCCGCCCATGACGTACGCCTTGCCGACCTGCGCGCGGGCGAAGTTGACGATGGCGGCGGCGGAGCCGGTCGCGGGGGCCGTGACGGTGCCCTTGCCCTGCGAGGAGCCCGCGGAGGAGTTCCCCTTCGGGGTGGAGGAGGACGAGGACGAGGAGGAGCCGGAGTTGCTCTGGAGCGAGGTGCGCTCCGTGCTGCGGCTCGCGCGCTCGGCCTCGGCCTTGCGGTCCGCCTCGGCCTTGGCCTTCGCCTTCGCCTCGGCGTCGGCCTTCTGCTGGGCGTCGGCCTTCAGCTGCTTGGCCTCGGCGGCGGCGCCCGTGCGGGCGGTCTCCTCCAGGGCGTTGAGCTCGCCGTCGACGGCGGCGGCGCGGGTGTTCTCCGCGGCCTTGGTGACGGACGAGGACACCTCGGCGGCCAGGTCCATGTCGAGGACCGGCATTTCGAGAGTGGTCTCGTGCACGGGCTCGGTGGAGGGGGTGGCGCTCGCCGTGCCGGCCATGGCCAGGGTGCTGAGGACGCCACCGGCAACTCCGGCGCGGACCGCGAGCTTCGAGGCGCTGCGGCGGGGCTTCCGGTGGCTGGGTATGTGAGCGGTGAGGGACATGGGTACAACCGCTATCAGGGCACGCCGGTCCCCTTCAAGAAACGTGGTCTGCGCCACAGTTGTGCGCGAAGCGGGCTAACCGGGCGCGTCGGAGCTCTTATTGACGCCGTAACGGGCGAATCGGACAGCCGCTCGCAGGGCTGTGATCATGGGCTTTCCGTAATAAGTCCGAATTGATCCCCGGCCTACCATCCACCCGCACAGATGGCCAAGCCCCCTTTCGGCGGCCCGAATCCCGAGTGGCGCAGGTCACAGGAGTGTCACGCCATGCGGACGCTGTGGCCCTCCTGTGATCGAACCGTGAACGCACCGAGGGCCCGGACCCGAGCCACCACCGATCCCGAAGGCTTCCCGGGCCGCCCTCCGGCCGACCCCCGGTCGCCGTTCCGTCGGCTTCCGGCAGACCTCCGGCAGACCTCCGGCAGACCTCCGGCAGACCTCCGGCAGACCTCCGGCGGACCTCCGGCAGGCCTCCGGCCGCCCTCACGCTCCCCCTCTTCCCCGACTTAGTGAACGCATGCACGCGTCCACTCCCGTACGCGCGGGGTCCCCCGGGCGGGGGATGCCGATCCCTTTATCACCGCGCGCTTCCCCTCGCCAATTTGCATGCAGGGGACACAATTTGATAGTGCGGCAGGCCTCCCACCTGCGACGACAGGTGTGGATGTCACCTTTGGTGATCATGTGGATGCTTCACGTATGAAGATCACCACTCATTGGGCTTCATGATCGTTCGTCAGGTGGTGGAGATCACAAACTCGTTGTTGTAACCCGTGTCGCAGATCACAGATGGGCGGGCATAGGATGCGCACCAGTCCGGCTTGTGAACTGCCTCACATGCGAGGCGGGGCGCGCGGCGCCGGCAGCGGTCCAACGGTCAAGGACGACTGGAAGGAGCGAGGAGCGTGAATGCGTACGCGCCCATCCTCGTGCTCGGCGCCCTCGGCGCAGGGTTTGCGATCTTCTCCGTGGTCATGGCCACGCTGATCGGTCCAAAACGGTACAATCGGGCAAAACTTGAAGCGTACGAGTGCGGCATCGAGCCCACTCCCATGCCCGCCGGTGGCGGCCGCTTCCCCATCAAGTACTACCTGACGGCGATGCTCTTCATCGTCTTCGACATCGAGGTTGTCTTCCTCTACCCCTGGGCGGTCACCTTCGACTCGCTGGGGATCTTCGGGCTCGTCGAGATGCTCCTCTTCGTGCTCACCGTCTTCGTCGCCTACGCCTACGTATGGCGCCGCGGCGGCCTGGAATGGGACTGAGGGGCTGAATTTTCCATGGGACTGGAAGAGAAGCTGCCGAGCGGCTTTCTGCTGACCACCGTCGAACAGGCCGCGGGATGGGTGCGCAAGGCGTCCGTCTTCCCGGCCACCTTCGGCCTGGCCTGCTGCGCCATCGAGATGATGACTACCGGAGCGGGCCGGTACGACCTGGCCCGCTTCGGCATGGAGGTCTTCCGCGGATCCCCGCGCCAGGCCGACCTGATGATCGTGGCCGGCCGGGTCAGCCAGAAGATGGCGCCGGTGCTGCGGCAGGTGTACGACCAGATGCCCGCTCCCAAGTGGGTCATCTCTATGGGTGTTTGTGCGTCTTCGGGCGGAATGTTCAACAACTACGCGATCGTCCAGGGCGTCGACCACATCGTCCCCGTGGACATCTACCTGCCCGGCTGCCCGCCCCGCCCCGAGATGCTGCTCGACGCGATCCTCAAGCTCCACCAGAAGATCCAGGGCGGCAAGCTCGGCGTGAACCGGGAAGAGGCGGCCCGCGAGGCGGAGGAGGCGGCCCTCAAGGCGCTCCCCACCATTGAGATGAAGGGGCTCCTGCGGTGAGCGAGGACCCGGCCGTGCACAGCGGCCCCCATGCCGGCGACGGCGACAACGTGCCCGCGCCCCGCGGAGCGGCCGGTCCCGAGGTGATCGGCGTCCGCAAGGGCATGTTCGGCGCCGGCGACGGAGGCGACACCAGCGGTTACGGCGGCCTCGTGCGCACCGTGGCCCTGCCCGGCGCGAGCGCCCGCCCGTACGGTTCGTACTTCGACGAGATCGTCGACGAGCTCGAAGGGGCGCTGGAGGAGCAGGACCTGCTCCCCGAGAACGCCATCGAGAAGGTCGTCGTCGACCGCGCGGAGCTGACCCTCCACATCGCGCGCGAGCACCTGCTCCTCGTCGCGAAGACGCTGCGCGACGACCCGGCCCTGCGCTTCGAGTTCTGCACCGGAGTGAGCGGGGTGCACTTCCCGGGCGACAAGGGCCGCGAGCTGCACGCCGTCTACCACCTGCGCTCGCTCACCCACGGCCGGATCCTGCGGCTGGAGGTGACCGCCCCGGACGCCGACCCGCACGTGCCCTCGATCGTCTCGGTCTACCCGACCAACGACTGGCACGAGCGCGAGACGTACGACTTCTTCGGCCTGATCTTCGACGGCCACCCGGCCCTCACGCGGATCATGATGCCGGACGACTGGCAGGGCTTCCCGCAGCGCAAGGACTACCCGCTCGGCGGCATCGCCATCGAGTACAAGGGCGCCCAGATCCCGGCTCCCGACCAGCGGAGGTCGTACAGCTGATGAACACCCAGAAGGATTCGAACCACGCCTCCGCCCGCGAAACCACCGAGGGCACCGTCTACACCGTCACCGGCGGCGACTGGGACGAGATCGTCCAGTCGGCGGCCCGCGCGGACGACGAGCGGATCGTCGTCAACATGGGCCCCCAGCACCCTTCCACCCACGGAGTGCTGCGCCTGATCCTGGAGATCGACGGCGAGACGGTCACCGAGGCCCGCTGCGGCATCGGCTACCTCCACACCGGCATCGAGAAGAACCTCGAGTACCGGAACTGGACGCAGGGCACCACCTTCGTCACGCGCATGGACTACCTGACGCCGTTCTTCAACGAGACGGCGTACTGCCTGGGCGTCGAGAAGCTGCTCGGCATCACCGATCAGATCCCGGACCGCGCCTCCGTCATCCGGGTCCTGCTGATGGAGCTCAACCGGCTCTCCTCCCACCTGGTGTGCATCGCCACCGGCGGCATGGAGCTGGGCGCGACCACGATCATGATCTACGGGTTCCGCGACCGCGAGCTGATCCTCGACGTGTTCGAGCTGATCACCGGCCTGCGCATGAACCACGCGTTCATCCGCCCCGGCGGTCTCGCCCAGGACCTGCCCCCGGGCGCCGTGGACCAGGTCCGCGAGTTCGTGAAGACCATGAAGAAGAACCTGCCGGAGTACGACAGCCTCGCCACCGGCAACCCCATCTTCAAGGCCCGCATGCAGGACGTCGGATACCTCGACCTCACCGGCTGCATGGCGCTCGGCGCCACCGGCCCGGTCCTGCGCTCGGCCGGCCTCCCGCACGACCTGCGCAAGACGGACCCGTACTGCGGCTACGAGAACTACGAGTTCGACGTGCCGACCACCGAGTCCTGCGACTCCTACGGGCGGTTCCTGATCCGCCTGGAGGAGATGCGCCAGTCCCTGCGGATCGTCGAGCAGTGCCTGGACCGCCTCGAGCCGGGCCCGGTCATGGTCGCCGACAAGAAGATCGCCTGGCCGGCGCAGCTCGCCATGGGCCCCGACGGCCTCGGCAACTCGCTCGACCACATCAAGCAGATCATGGGCACCTCCATGGAGTCCCTCATCCACCACTTCAAGCTGGTGACCGAGGGCTTCCGGGTACCGGCCGGCCAGGCCTACGCGGCCGTGGAGTCGCCCAAGGGCGAGCTCGGCGTGCACGTGGTCTCCGACGGCGGCACCCGCCCCTACCGGGTCCACTTCCGCGACCCGTCCTTCACCAACCTGCAGGCCATGGCGGCGATGTGCGAGGGCGGCCAGATCGCCGACGTCATCGTGGCCGTCGCCTCCATCGACCCCGTGATGGGAGGCGTCGACCGATGACGGCCAATCAGCCCGTATCAGGGGTGAGCCTGGGCATGCCCCAGCTTCCGGCACCCGACTTCGCGGCGGACGTGCGCGCCCGGCTCGAAGCGGACGCCAAGGAGGTCATCGCCCGCTACCCCGACAGCCGCTCCGCGCTGCTGCCGCTGCTCCACCTCATGCAGTCGCAGGAGGGCTACGTCTCGCGCACCGGCATCCGGTTCTGCGCCGAGGTGCTGGGCCTGACCACCGCCGAGGTCACGGCCGTGGCGACCTTCTACACGATGTACCGGCGGGGGCCCTCCGGGGACTACCAGGTCGGTGTCTGTACGAACACCCTGTGCGCGGTCATGGGCGGCGACGCCATCTTCGAGGAGCTCAAGGAGCACCTCGGCGTCGGCAACAACGAGACCACCGCCGACGGCAAGGTCACCCTCGAACACATCGAGTGCAACGCGGCCTGCGACTACGCCCCCGTGGTGATGGTCAACTGGGAGTTCTTCGACAACCAGACCCCCGAGTCCGCCAAGGCCATGGTCGACGACCTGCTGGCCGGCCGCCCCGTCGAGCCGACCCGGGGCGCCCCGCTGTGCACGTACAAGGAGACCGCCCGGATCCTGGCGGGCTTCCCCGACGAGCGCGAAGGCGCCGTCGAGGCGAGCGGCGGCGCCGGTCACGCCTCCCTGATCGGCCTGCGCATCGCGCGCGGCGAAGCCCCGCACACCCCGATCGTGCACCCGCGCGGCGAGGCCACCATCGAGGGAGGGGAGTGATGACCGTGTCCACCGAACTGAGTAAGAACGGGACGAGTCCGGAGAAGCTCCTCGCGCCCGTCCTGTCGGCGTTCTGGGACGAGCCGCGGTCGTGGACGCTGGAGACCTACCGGCGTCACGAGGGGTACGAGGGCCTGCGCAAGGCGCTCGCCATGACCCCCGACGACCTCATCGCCTACGTGAAGGACTCGGGCCTGCGCGGCCGCGGCGGCGCGGGCTTCCCCACCGGCATGAAGTGGCAGTTCATCCCGCAGGGCGACGGCAAGCCGCACTACCTCGTGGTGAACGCGGACGAGTCGGAGCCGGGCACCTGCAAGGACATCCCGCTCCTCTTCGCCAACCCGCACTCCCTCATCGAGGGAATGATCATCGCCTGCTACGCGATCCGCTCGGAGCACGCCTTCATCTACCTGCGCGGCGAGACCGTGCCGGTCCTGCGGCGCCTGCACGAGGCGGTCCGCGAGGCGTACGAGGCCGGCTACCTCGGGGAAAACATCCTCGGGAGCGGCCTCAAGCTCGACATCACCGTGCACGCGGGCGCGGGCGCCTACATCTGCGGCGAGGAAACGGCCCTCCTGGACTCCCTCGAAGGCCGCCGCGGCCAGCCCCGGCTGCGACCGCCCTTCCCCGCGGTCGAGGGCCTGTACGCCTGCCCCACTGTCGTGAACAACGTGGAGTCCATCGCCTCGGTTCCCGCGATCCTGAACAAGGGCAAGGACTGGTTCAAGTCGATGGGGACCGAGAAGTCCCCCGGCTTCACCCTGTACTCGCTCTCCGGGCACGTCGTCGGCCCCGGCCAGTACGAGGCCCCGCTCGGGATCACCCTGCGCCAGCTCCTCGACATGAGCGGCGGCATGCGCCCCGGGCACCGGCTGAAGTTCTGGACCCCGGGCGGCTCCTCCACCCCGATGTTCACCGAGGAGCACCTCGACGTCCCCCTCGACTACGAGGGCGTCGGCGCGGCCGGCTCCATGCTGGGCACCAAGGCCCTGCAGTGCTTCGACGAGACGACCTGCGTGGTGCGGGCGGTGACCCGCTGGACCGAGTTCTACGCCCACGAGTCCTGCGGCAAGTGCACGCCCTGCCGCGAAGGCACGTACTGGCTGGTCCAGTTGCTGCGCGACATCGAAGCGGGCAAGGGGGTCATGTCGGACCTCGACAAGCTCAACGACATCGCCGACAACATCAACGGCAAGTCGTTCTGCGCGCTGGGCGACGGCGCCGCCAGCCCCATCTTCTCCTCGCTCAAGTACTTCCGCGCGGAGTACGAGCAGCACATCACGGGCAAGGGCTGCCCCTTCGACCCCAAGAAGTCGACCCTCTGGGCCGACACGGAGGTGACCGCATGACCGTGACCACAACAGCGGCCTCCGGCGGCGGAGAGGCCGCGGTCCCGCCCGTGGACCACATCTCCCTGACCATCGACGGCATCGAACTGTCGGTGCCCAAGGGGACCCTGGTCATCCGGGCCGCCGAACAGCTCGGCATCGAGATCCCCCGGTTCTGCGACCACCCCCTCCTCTCCCCGGCCGGCGCCTGCCGCCAGTGCATCGTCGAGGTCGAGGGCCAGCGCAAGCCGATGGCCTCCTGCACCATCACCTGCACCGACGGCATGGTCGTCAAGACCCAGCTGACCTCCCCGGTCGCCGACAAGGCCCAGCGCGGGGTGATGGAGCTGCTGCTCATCAACCACCCGCTGGACTGCCCGGTCTGCGACAAGGGCGGCGAGTGCCCGCTGCAGAACCAGGCGATGTCCCACGGCAACGCCGAATCGCGTTTCGAGGGCAAGAAGCGCACCTACGAGAAGCCGGTCCCGATCTCCACGCAGGTGCTGCTGGACCGCGAGCGGTGCGTGCTGTGCGCGCGCTGCACCCGCTTCTCCAACGAGATCGCCGGCGACCCGATGATCGAGCTCCTGGAGCGCGGCGCGCTCCAGCAGGTCGGCACCGGCGAGGACGACCCCTTCCAGTCGTACTTCTCCGGCAACACCATCCAGATCTGCCCGGTCGGCGCCCTCACCTCGGCCGCCTACCGGTTCCGCTCCCGCCCCTTCGACCTCGTCTCCTCCCCGAGCGTGTGCGAGCACTGCGCGGGCGGCTGCGCGACCCGCACCGACCACCGCCGCGGCAAGGTGCTGCGCCGGCTGGCCGCGGAGGACCCCGAGGTCAACGAGGAGTGGATCTGCGACAAGGGCCGCTTCGGGTTCCGCTACGCGCAGCGCCCCGACCGGCTCACCACCCCGCTGGTCCGCGGCAGCGACGGGGTCCTGGCCCCGGCCAGCTGGCCCGAGGCCCTGGAAGCCGCCGCCAACGGGCTGGCCGCCGCGCGCGGCCGGGCCGGAGTGCTGACCGGCGGACGCCTCACCGTCGAGGACGCCTACGCCTACGCCAAGTTCGCCCGGGTCGTGCTCGACACCAACGACATCGACTTCCGGGCCCGCGTGCACAGCGCGGAGGAGACCGAGTTCCTGGCGTCCTCCGTCGCCGGCATCGGCAAGGACCTGGACGGCGCCGGCGTCACCAACGCCTCGCTGGAGGCGGCCCCGGCCGTGCTCCTCGTCGGCATCGAGGCCGAGGAGGAGGCCCCCGGGGTCTTCCTGCGGCTGCGCAAGGCCCACCGCAAGCACAAGCAGCGGACCTTCGCCCTCGCCCCGTTCGCCACGCGCGGCCTGGAGAAGGCGGGCGGCACCCTGCTGGCCGCCGCCCCCGGCACCGAGCCCGAGTGGCTGAACGCGCTGGCCTCGCAGGCCGGCCTGGAGGACGGCGGCCAGGCCGCCGCCGACGCGCTGCGCCTGCCCGGCGCCGTCATCGTGGTGGGGGAGCGGCTCGCGGGCGTGCCCGGCGCGCTGACCGCGGCCGTCCGGGCCGCCACCGCCAGCGGCGCCACGCTGGTGTGGATCCCGCGCCGGGCCGGAGAGCGGGCCGCCGTCGAGGCGGGCGCGCTGCCGTCCCTGCTGCCGGGTGCCCGCCCGGCCACCGACCCGCGCGCCCGCGACGAGGTCGCGGCCGCCTGGGGCCTGGACGAGCTGCCACACCGCTACGGCCGCGACACCGGCCAGATCGTGGAGGCGGCGGCGACCCGGGAACTCTCGGCCCTGCTGGTCGCGGGCGTCGAGCTCGCCGACCTGCCGGACCCGGCCCGCGCGAAGCTCGCGCTCCAGGAGGCCTTCGTGGTCTCCCTGGAACTGCGGCCCGGCGAGGTCACCGACCTGGCGGACGTGGTCTTCCCGGTCGCGGCCGTCGCCGAGAAGCCGGGCGCCTTCATCAACTGGGAGGGCAGGGTCCGGCCGTTCGAGGCCGCGCTCAAGCCCGAGCAGATGACCCGCCGGCTCGCCCCCGCCGACTCCCGCGTGCTGCACATGCTGGCCGACGCGGCCGACCGGCCGATCGCGCTGCCCGACGTACACGCCGTACGCCGGGAGCTCGACGGGCTCGGCCCGTGGGCCGGGGAGCGCGCCGAGGGACGGCCCGGAGACCGGGAGCTGCTGCCCCGGCCCGGCGCGGGCGAGGCGGTCCTCGCGGGCCACCGGCTCCTCCTCGACCAGGGTCTGCTCCAGGACGGCGACGAGGCCCTGGCCGGCACCCGGCACGAGGCCGCCGCCCGCCTGTCGGCCGCCACGGCCGCCGAGACCGGCGTCAAGAACGGAGACGTCCTTCTCGTGACCGGCCCCGCCGGCTCCCTGGAACTGCCGCTGCGCGTCACCGAGATGCCCGACCGGGTGGTCTGGCTCCCGATGAACTCCACCGGCTCCGGGGTCCTCGCCGACACCGGAGCCCGCCCGGGGGAGCTGGTCCGCATCGGCCCGGCCACCCCCGCCGACACCAGCGACTCCCCTGCGGAGGTGGGCGCGTGAACACCGTTCAGATCGCCGCCGAAGACCTCTCCCTGTTCGGCAGGGACGTCTGGTGGCTCGTCGTCCTCAAGGCGGTGTTCTGCTTCGCCTTCCTGATGGTGACCGTGCTCTTCTCCATCGTGTGGGAGCGCAAGGTCGTCGCCTGGATGCAGCTGCGCATCGGCCCCAACCGGCACGGCCCCTGGGGCATGCTCCAGTCGCTCGCCGACGGCGTGAAGCTGATGCTGAAGGAAGACCTGATCGTCAAGCGGGCCGACAAGGTCGTCTTCGTCCTCGCCCCGATCATCGCGGCGATCCCGGCCTTCATGGCCATCGCGGTGATCCCCTTCGGCCCCGCGGGCAACGAGGTCTCCATCTTCGGCCAGCGCACCACGATGCAGCTGACCGACCTGCCCATCGCGATGCTCTACATCCTCGCGGTGGCCTCGGTCGGCATCTACGGCATCGTCCTGGCGGGCTGGTCCTCCGGCTCCACGTACCCGCTCCTCGGCGGGCTGCGCTCCTGTGCGCAGATGATCTCCTACGAGATCGCGATGGGCGCGGCCTTCGCCTCGGTCTTCCTCTACTCCGGGTCGATGTCGACCTCGGCGATCGTCGAAGCCCAGGCGGACCGCTGGTACATCATCCTGCTGCCGGTCTCCTTCATCATCTACGTCATCACGATGGTCGGCGAGACGAACCGCGCCCCCTTCGACATGCCGGAGTCCGAGGGCGACCTGGTCGGCGGCTTCAACACCGAGTACTCCTCGATCAAGTTCGCGCTGTTCATGCTCGCCGAGTACGTCAACATGGTCACCGTCTCCGCGGTCTCCGTCACCCTCTTCCTGGGCGGCTGGCGGGCCCCGGCGCCGATCTCCACGTACTGGGAGGGCGCGAACCACGGCTGGTGGCCGATGCTCTGGTTCGTCCTCAAGGTGCAGCTGCTCCTCTTCTTCTTCATCTGGCTGCGCGGCACGCTCCCGCGCGTGCGCTACGACCAGCTGATGAAGCTCGGCTGGAAGGTGCTGATCCCGGTCTCCGTGGTGTGGCTGATGCTGGTCGCCACCGTCCGGGCGCTGCGCAACGAGAACTACGACTTCCAGGAGATCGTGCTCTACGTCGGCGGCGGGGTCATCGCGCTCCTGCTGCTGTCCTTCGTCGCGGACCTGTTCCGCGACAAGAAGGAGAAGACGGCCCTCGCGGACGCCGAACTGGCGGCCGCCGCCGAACCCTTCGACCCCCTGGCGGGCGGATTCCCCGTACCGCCCAAGCCCGGCCAGCACCTGGCACCCGTACCGCGCAGGCGGCCCCGCAGCGAGCGGGAGCTCATTGTCAGTGGCGCGGCGAATACTGACAGTGACCGAGAGGAGGGTGCTGAAAATGTCTGACAAGTCTGACGCCGAGCAGGGCGAGAAGTGGCAGAACCCGGTGGCCGGCTTCGGCGTGACCTTCAAGGCCATGTTCAAGAAGCGCCTCACCGAGCAGTACCCGGAGCAGGAAAAGACCACCGCACCCCGCTTCCACGGGCGGCACCAGCTCAACCGCCACCCGGACGGTCTGGAGAAGTGCATCGGGTGCGAGCTGTGCGCCTGGGCCTGTCCCGCCGACGCGATCTACGTCGAGGGAGCGGACAACACCGAGGAGGAGCGCTACTCCCCGGGTGAGCGGTACGGCCGGGTCTACCAGATCAACTACGCCCGCTGCATCCTGTGCGGGCTGTGCGTCGAGGCGTGCCCGACCAGGGCGCTGACCATGACGAACGAGTTCGAACTGGCCGACTCCAGCCGCGAAGCGCTCATCTACACCAAGGAGCAGCTGCTCTCCGGGCTCACCGACGGCATGGTCGAGGCACCGCACTCGATCTTCCCCGGCGCCGAGGACACGGACTACTACCGCGGGCTGGTGACCGGGGCGGCCCCCGGCACGGTCCGGCAGGTGGCCGTCTCCAAGGGCGAGGTCGCGGACAACAGCGCCGAGGGGGTGGGGGCATGAGCGCCCTCGCCGCAGCCGGCAGCCTCACCTCCACCGGTGAGGCCGTCCAGTTCTGGGTCCTCGGCACGGTCGCCGTCATCGGCGCGCTGGCCACGATCCTGATGAAGAAGGCCGTGCACAGCGCGCTGAGCCTGGCCGGGACGATGATCATCCTGGCGGTCTTCTACCTCGCCAACGGCGCGTACTTCCTCGGCATCGTCCAGGTCGTCGTCTACACCGGCGCGATCATGATGCTCTTCCTCTTCGTCGTCATGCTCGTCGGCGTCACCGCCGCGGACTCGCTGACCGAGACCATCAAGGGGCAGCGCTGGCTGGCCGCCCTGTGCGGACTCGGCTTCGGCATCCTGCTGATCGCCGGCATCTCCAACGCCAAGCTCACCCACTTCAACGGACTCGGCCGGATCAACTCCGGCGGGCACGTCGAGGGCCTGGCCACGCTGATCTTCACCAAGTACGTGTTCGCCTTCGAGATCACCGGCGCCCTGCTGATCACCGCGGCCGTCGGCGCGATGGTGCTCACCCACCGCGAGCGCACCGAGCGCGCCGCCACCCAGCGCGAGCTCGCCGAGCGCCGCGTACGCGAGGGCGTCCAGCTCCCGCCGCTGCCCGCACCCGGCGTCTACGCCCGGCACAACGCCGTGGACGTCGCGGGCCTGCTGCCGGACGGCACCCCCTCCGAGCTCACCGTCAACCAGACGCTGCGCGCCCGCGGCCAGATCAGGGACGTCTCCGGCAAGGCCCTGGACGACCTGAAGGCCCTGGAGCAGCGGTCGTCCGAGCGGCTCGGCCGCGACGCCCTCGGCCAAGACGCCCGTGAGGAGGCCGCGAAGTGAACCCGGTCAACTACCTGTACTTGTCCGCGCTGCTGTTCACCATCGGGGCGGCCGGAGTACTGATCCGGAAGAACGCGATCGTGCTGTTCATGTGCGTGGAGCTCATGCTCAACGCCTGCAACCTCGCCTTCGTCACCTTCTCCCGGATGCACGGCAACCTCGACGGCCAGATCATCGCGTTCTTCACGATGGTCGTCGCCGCCGCCGAGGTCGTGGTGGGCCTCGCGATCATCGTGTCGCTGTTCCGTACCCGCCACTCGGCCTCGGTCGACGACGCCAGCCTGATGAAGCTGTAAGGGGTCGCTGTGGAGAACATGATCGCGCTGCTGGTAGCAGCGCCCCTGCTCGGAGCGGTGGTGCTGCTCTGCGGCGGCCGCCGTCTCGACAAGACCGGCCACTGGATCGGCACGCTCTTCGCCGCCGTCTCCTTCGGCATCGGACTCACCCTCTTCGCCGACATGCTCGGCAAGACCGCCGAGGAGCGGACCTTCCACCAGCGGCTGTTCAGCTGGATCCCGGTGGAGGGCTTCCAGGCCGACATCGGCTTCCAGCTCGACCAGCTGTCGATGACCTTCGTCCTGCTGATCTCCGGGGTGGGCACGCTCATCCACGTGTACTCCATCGGGTACATGGAGCACGACGAGCGCCGCCGCCGCTTCTTCGGTTACCTCAACCTCTTCGTCGCCGCGATGCTGCTCCTGGTCATCGCCGACAACTACCTCCTGCTGTACGTCGGCTGGGAGGGCGTGGGCCTCGCCTCGTACCTCCTGATCGGCTTCTGGCAGCACAAGCCCAGCGCGGCCACCGCCGCGAAGAAGGCCTTCCTGGTCAACCGGGTCGGCGACATGGGCCTTTCGATCGCCATCATGCTGATGTTCACCACCTTCGGAACCTTCGCCTTCGGCCCGGTCCTCGGCTCGGTGTCCGAGGCCGGCGAGGGCAAGCTGACGGCGATCGCCCTGATGCTGCTGCTCGCCGCGTGCGGCAAGTCGGCCCAGGTGCCGCTGCAGTCCTGGCTCGGCGACGCGATGGAGGGCCCGACCCCGGTCTCGGCCCTCATCCACGCCGCGACCATGGTCACCGCCGGCGTCTACCTGATCGTCCGCTCGGGCGCCATCTTCAACGGGGCACCGGACGCGCAGACCGCGGTCGTCGTGGTCGGCGCCGTCACGCTCCTCTTCGGTGCGATCGTCGGTTGCGCCAAGGACGACATCAAGAAGGCCCTCGCCGGCTCGACGATGTCGCAGATCGGGTACATGATCCTCGCGGCCGGCCTCGGCCCCATCGGGTACGTGTTCGCGATCATGCACCTGGTCACGCACGGGTTCTTCAAGGCGGGCCTCTTCCTCGGCGCCGGTTCCGTGATGCACGGGATGAACGACGAGGTCGACATGCGCAAGTACGGCGGCCTGCGGAAGTACATGCCGGTGACTTTCGTGACCTTCGGGTTGGGATACCTCGCCATCATCGGCTTCCCGGGCCTGTCGGGCTTCTTCTCCAAGGACATGATCATCGAGGCCGCCTTCGCGAAGGGCGGCACCCAGGGCTGGATCCTCGGCGGGGTGACCCTCCTCGGAGCGGCGATCACCGCCTTCTACATGACCCGCGTCATGCTCCTCACCTTCTTCGGCGAGAAGCGCTGGCAGCCGACAGTGTCCGATAGCGGCTCCGCCGCGGGCGAAGGCCACATGCCGCACCCGCACGAGTCCCCGAAGTCCATGACCATCCCGATGATCGTCCTGGCCTTCGGCTCGGTCTTCGCGGGCGGGTTCTTCGGGATCGGTGACCGCTTCGTGCACTGGCTGGAGCCCGTCACCGGACACAAGCACGGCAACCCGCCGATCAGCGCGCTGACGGTGACCCTGGCCACCATGGTGGTCCTCGTCATCGGCGTCGCCATCGCCTGGGTGATGTACGGCAAGAAGCCCGTCCCGGTCGTCGCCCCGCGCGGCTCGCTCCTCACCCGGGCGGCCCGGCGGGACCTCTACCAGGACGACTTCAACCACGTGGTCCTGGTCCGCGGCGGGGAGCACCTGACCCGCTCCCTCGTCTACGTCGACCACAGCCTGGTCGACGGCGTGGTCAACGGGACGGCCGCCGGAGTCGGCGGGCTGTCGGGCCGGCTGCGCAAGCTGCAGAACGGCTACGCCCGCAGCTACGCGGTCTCGATGTTCGGGGGCACGGCGATCCTCATCGCCGCGACCCTGCTGATGAGGGCGGTGTGAGATGAGTTTCCCGCTTCTGACGGTGACGGCCGCGGTCCCCGCGGTCGGCGCGATCCTGACGGCGGCCGTCCCGGCCGCCCGCCGGACCGCCGCCAAATGGCTCGCCCTGTTCTTCTCGCTGGCGACCCTGGCCCTGGCCGTGCTCGTCGCGGTCCGCTTCGAGCCCGGTGGCGACCGCTACCAGCTCACCGAATCGCACGCCTGGATCGCCGACTTCGGTGTCCGCTACGAACTGGGCGTCGACGGCATCGGGGTGGTGCTGATCGCACTCACCGCGCTGCTGATCCCCTTCGTGATCGCCGCCGGCTGGCACGACGCCGACCCGCTGGAGACCGAAGCGTCCAAGAGCAGCTTCGCTGCGGGCTCCCGCTGGCGGCCGACCCAGGGCTTCTTCGCCCTGATCCTGCTGGTCGAGGCGATGGTGATCATCTCCTTCGAGGCCACCGACGTCTTCCTCTTCTACATCTTCTTCGAAGCCATGCTCATCCCGATGTACTTCCTCATCGGCGGCTTCGGGGACCGGGCGCACTCCGGGTCGGACGAGAACGCGGCCGCGCAGCGCTCGTACGCGGCGGTTAAGTTCCTCCTCTACAACCTGGCCGGCGGCCTGATCATGCTGGCCGCCGTCATCGGGCTCTACGTGGTCGCCGGGAACTTCTCGCTCCAGGAGATCGCCGCCGCCCGCGCCGCGGGCACGCTCGACATGGCGACCAACACCGAGCGGTGGCTGTTCCTCGGCTTCTTCTTCGCCTTCGCGGTGAAGGCCCCGCTGTGGCCGCTGCACACCTGGCTGCCGAACGCGATGGGCGAGGCCACGGCCCCGGTCGCCGTCCTGATCACCGCGGTCGTCGACAAGGTCGGCACCTTCGCGATGCTGCGCTTCTGCCTCGGGCTCTTCCCCGAGGCCAGCAAGTGGGCCACGCCGGTGATCCTGGTCCTGGCCCTGATCAGCATCGTCTACGGCGCGCTGGTCGCGGTCGGCCAGCGGGACATCAAGCGGCTGGTGGCGTACGCCTCCATCTCGCACTTCGGCTTCATCGTCCTGGGCATCTTCGCGATGACCTCCCAGGGCCAGTCCGGCGCCACCCTCTACATGGTCAACCACGGGCTCTCGACGGCGGCGCTCATGCTGGTCGCCGGCTTCCTGATCTCGCGGCGCGGCTCCCGGCTCATCGCCGACTACGGCGGCGTGCAGAAGGTGGCCCCGGTCCTGGCCGGCACCTTCCTGATCGGCGGCCTGGCCACGCTCTCGCTCCCCGGCCTCGCGCCGTTCGTCAGCGAGTTCCTGGTCCTGGCCGGCACCTTCGCCCGGTACCCGGTCGTCGGCATCATCGCCACCTTCGGCATCGTGCTGGCGGCGCTCTACACGCTGGTCCTCTACCAGCGCACCATGACCGGCCCCCTCAAGGAGGAGGTCCGCACCATGCCGGACCTGCGCCTGCGGGAGGTCCTGGTGGTCGCCCCGCTGATCGCGCTGCTGATCGGTCTGGGCGTCTACCCGAAGGTCCTGACCGACATCGTCAACCCGGCGGTGAAGCACACCATGTCGGACGTGAAGCAGACGGACCCGAAGCCCGAGGTGGCTGTCGAGGCCAAGAACGGGGAGGAGTCGAAGTGAGCACCCTGACTGCTGCCCAGAGCTTGCTGCCGACACTCGCGGCCGCGGCGCCGATCGACAAGATCCCGGCCCCGCAGATCGAGTACGCCCAGCTGTCGCCCACGCTCATCGTGCTGGGCGCGGCGATCATCGGAGTCCTCGTCGAGGCCTTCGTACCGCGCAAGGCCCGTTACTACACGCAGGTGTTCCTCGCCGTCGCCGCGCTGGCCTCGGCCTTCGCCGCGGTCGTCGGCCTCGCCGCCGGCGGGTACGGCAGCTCCAAGGCGCACATCGCGGCCATGGGCGCCATCGCCGTCGACGGCCCGGCGCTCTTCCTCCAGGGCACCATCATCCTGGCCTCGGTCGTCGCGATCTTCACCTTCGCCGAGCGGCGCCTGGACCCGGCCGCCCACGGCAACCGGGTGGACTCCTTCGCCGCGCAGGCGGCGTCCGTACCGGGCAGCGAGAGCGAGAAGGAAGCCGTCAAGGCGGGCTTCGCCACCACCGAGGTCTTCCCGCTGGCCCTGTTCGCGGTCGCCGGCATGCTGATCTTCCCCGCGGCCAACGACCTGCTGACGCTGTTCGTGGCCCTGGAGGTCTTCTCCCTCCCGCTGTACCTGCTCTGCGCCCTCGCCCGCCGCCAGCGGCTGATGTCGCAGGAGGCGGCCGTCAAGTACTTCCTGCTCGGCGCCTTCTCCTCCGCCTTCCTCCTCTTCGGCATCGCGCTCGTCTACGGCTACGCGGGCTCGGTCTCCTACGCGGCGATCGCGGAGGTCGTCGACGGCACCGTGGCGAACATCGACCCGGCCCTCGCCGACACCATGGGCAACGACGCGCTGCTGCTGATCGGCGGCGCGCTGATCCTGATGGGCCTGCTCTTCAAGGTCGGCGCGGTCCCCTTCCACATGTGGACCCCGGACGTCTACCAGGGCGCCCCCACCCCGGTCACCGGCTTCATGGCGGCGGCGACGAAGGTGGCCGCCTTCGGCGCCCTCCTGCGTCTGCTGTACGTCGTACTCCCGGGCCTGCGCTGGGACTGGCGGCCGGTCATGTGGGGCGTCGCGATCGTCACGATGCTGGCGGGCGCGATCATCGCGGTCACCCAGACCGACGTCAAGCGGCTCCTCGCCTACTCCTCGATCGCGCACGCCGGCTTCATCCTGGCCGGTGTGATCGCCACCTCGGAGCAGGGCGTCAAGTCCGTCCTCTTCTACCTGGCCGCGTACTCCTTCGTGACGATCGGCGCCTTCGCCGTGGTCACGCTGGTGCGCGACGCGGGCGGCGAGGCCACGCACCTGTCGAAGTGGGCGGGCCTGGGCCGTCGGTCACCCCTGACGGCGGCGGTCTTCGCGGTCTTCCTGCTCGCCTTCGCGGGCATCCCGCTGACCTCCGGCTTCTCCGGCAAGTTCGCCGTGTTCCAGGCGGCGGCGGAGGGCGGCGCGGGAGCGCTGGTCGTGGTCGGTGTCATCTCGTCCGCGATCGCGGCGTTCTTCTACATCCGGGTGATCGTCCTGATGTTCTTCAGCGAGCCGAAGGCGGACGGCCCCACGGTCGCCGTCCCGTCCCCGCTGACGATGACGACGATCGCGGTCGGCGTCGCGGTCACGGTGGTGCTGGGCGTGGCCCCGCAGTACTTCCTGGACCTGGCGGGGAGCGCGAGCACGTTCGTACGCTGACCGTACGCTGCACGGCCGAGGGCCCGGCTTCTCCTTCGGGGGAGGCCGGGCCCTTTGTCGTGTGCGGGACTACTCGGTGCGCCGTCGATTCGGCATGATCTCGGTGAGGTCCAGGTCGATGGGGAAGGGGACGGAGACTTTGAGACGGTCGTGGAAGATCCCGGTGGCCACGTACTTCCGGGTGGCCGGTTCGAGCTCGAAGACGTAGACCACGGCTCGGCCGTCCTTGTGCTCCACTCGCCAGAAATGAGGGATCCCGGCGCGGGAATACTTGAGGGGCTTGGCCTCGCGGTCGCGTGCCACGGATTCGGGCGACACGACTTCGATCGCGAGTCGCACGGATCCTGCCGGAAGCCGGGTCTGGTGCGGATCCTCGTCGTCTTCCTCGGGTACGACGATCACGTCCGGTTCCGGACGGTTCTGGCGGTCGATGTCGATGGTGAATTCTCGGAGCACTTCGAGTCCGTCCGGCGCCAGGGACTCCAGATGCCGTTCGAAGAAGCGCACGGCACGCAGGTGGAATTTGGTCTGCGGACTCACGAAAACCAGGCTCCCGTCGATCAGCTCCGTGTGCGGAGGCAGATTCGGAAGCGTGTCCAGGTCGTCCGCGGTCCAGCCGCCTGCCGGCGGGATCGGCCAGCGGGGCCCCGGATCCGGTTCAGGCTGTGGCGCTGCGGATTCGACGCTCATCAGTGCTCCCATGGGGCGGAGGCTCGCGAATATGCCCAGCGTATCGCCGGGTATCCGCTCGGGACCGTCCGTACGTGTGAACGGGAGAGCCGCGTTGACCTCTGGGGTCAGTGGGGGTGGGGGGCGGGGGTGGTGGTCTTCGGGCAGGTCAGGGCGGGGTTCCAGTTGTGGAAGCGGCCCGCGGGGTTGTCCTCGTACGCCCACATGTGCAGGTCGTAGTGCTTGGGCATGCCTGCCCAGTGGCCCGGCATCGGCCCGTCGAAGGGCAGGCCGAACATGCTCGGGCGGTCGTCGGTGGTCTTCAGGTCCTGATCCCGGTCGGCGGACATCCACTCCACGGTCTGGAGCTTGCGCCGGCCCTTCTCGTCCTTCTCGGAGCTGTAGAGCAGGGCGGCCGGCTTGGCCGGGTCCGTGGAGCCCCAGTTGGCTTCCTTGACGTAGTGGTAGCCCATGGTGCCCACCCCGAACGGGTTCGTCATGCACTCCGTGCCGTGCGGTACGTAGCCGTCCTTGAGGGCCTCCCGCTCGTCCACGTACTTGGCCGTCACCCGGATCGCCGTGGCCATGTCGCGCATCGCCTTCGCGTTCCTCGGGTCGGGGGCGGGGCCCTCGACGCCGTGGGCCGGTATGGCGGTCACCGTGGCGGCCAGGCCGAGGGATATGGCGGCGGCGCAGGTCAGGAAGGCCTTGCGGGGACGGAGAGGCATGGGGACTCCTGCCGTTCGGGGGAGCGGGGTGGGGCGTGCGCGGGCGCTTTCGTCCACCATCCCTGCGGGGTGGGCGGGCTGCACGTGGCGGGGCTCCGAACGGGGGGTCCGGGGTTCCCGGGGTTCCCGGGGACCAGTCCCCGGGCCCCTGCGCCTCAAGCGCCGGCGGGGCTGGGTTGTGGTCGGGGTCTGTGGGTCCGTGCGGGTCGTGGGTGTGGTGGCTGCGGGGGGTCGGTGCCGGGGGGGGGGGGGGGGGGGGGGGGGGGCGGGCGCGGGGGGGGGGGCCCGCCCCGCTCCGTGGTTGGGGGCG